>CACYPY010000009.1 GCA_902776415.1 uncultured Ruminobacter sp. | reverse complement strand
AGATTGTCTAAACTGTTTGTTAAAGAACTTCGCTGAGCTTTACCCTGTCAGCGAGTGCGTATTTTAGAGATTTTTTGCAACCCGTCAACACTTTTTTGAGAAATTTTTAATTTTTTCTCTTCCTTTCTGTCGTGTTAACGCTCTCTATTCCTTATTTTAAAAACATTTGAAAACATTAATTATTTTTTTTATACTTATCATTCATGTTGTTCATTTTTTAATCATCTGACCGAAAAATCAGTATTTTTGCATCTCTCAGAGGTTTTCCCGTGTTTTTAAGAACATCAGCGGTCAAATAACATACAAATTAACGAAACAGTCAAAAAAAATCCCTCCATATCTCACAATGGAAGGATTTTCTGAGAATACCGGCAGAATCCCTCTCCGGCACGAATACCCGATTAGTTCAGCACGAGCCTGCAGTTTTCATCCAGATCCACGCTGGTTACCCGATTTGAAGCCAATTCACCCTTCAGCACTGCCTCTGCCAGCGGATTTTCAATATAAGTCTGAATAGCTCTCTTCAAAGGACGGGCTCCGAATACCGGGTCATAACCGATGTCGGCAATTCTGTCCAAAAGATGCTCCGGGAACGCAACCTCGCACCCGTTCTGCACCAGTCTGTTCCTGAGAACATCCAGCTGAATCCGGGAAATATTCTTGATGTGCTCCTTTCCTAACGGATGGAATACCACAGTCTCATCAATACGGTTCAGGAATTCCGGCTTAAAGTGAGACTGCAGGAGAGACATAAGATCTGCCTTGATCTCGGCATATTCCTTGTTACCTGTTTCCTCCTGGATAATGTCGGATCCGAGGTTGGACGTCATGATTATCACCGTATTCTTAAAATCCACCGTCCGCCCCTGACCGTCAGTCAGCCTTCCGTCATCCAGCACCTGAAGCAGAATGTTGAAAATATCCGGATGAGCCTTCTCAATCTCGTCAAGCAGCACCACACTGTACGGTCTTCTCCGTACCGCCTCGGTAAGGTAGCCGCCTTCATCATAGCCCACATATCCCGGAGGTGCTCCCACCAGACGCGACACACTGTGCTTCTCCATGAATTCGCTCATGTCAATGCGCACCATGGCATTGACCGTATCGAACATAAATTCGGCCAGCGCCTTGCACAGTTCTGTCTTGCCCACTCCGGTAGGCCCCATGAAGAGGAAGGAGCCGATGGGTCTCTGGGGATCGCCAAGTCCGGCACGACTTCTCCTGATGGCATTGGAAATGGCATTGACAGCTTCCTCCTGGCCGATAACCCTCTGATGCAGATTATCTTCCATATGAAGCAACTTCTGTCTTTCCCCTTCCAGCATCTTGGATACCGGAATCCCAGTAGCCCGGGAAACCACTTCCGCAATCTCATTTTCGGAGACCTTGTTGCGCAGCAGCTTGTTCGCGCTTCCGTCCTGCTTGACCTTTTCGCTTTCGGCAATCTGTCTCTCAAGGTTTGGTATTGTCTCATAGCTGAGCTTTGAGGCATCTTCGTACCGACCGTTACGGAAGGCAACTTCATACTGATATCTGGCAGAATCCAGCTCCTCCTTGAGATGCTGGACTCCGGTAAGTCCCGCTTTTTCCGCCTTCCAGATGGCAGTCAGCTTCTGGAATTCAGCTTCCTTCGCGGCTATGTCGTCATCAATGGCCTGAAGTCGTTTCTTGCTGGCTTCGTCTGATTCCCTGGATACCGCCTGCCGCTCCATTTTCAGCTGAATGAGCTTATGCTCCAGCACATCAAGCGGTTCCGGCTTGGAATCCATTTGCAGTCTGATACTGGCGGCTGCCTCGTCTATAAGATCTATCGCCTTGTCCGGAAGCTGTCTGTCCGTGATATAACGGTTAGACAGGGTAGCCGCAGCCACAATCGCCGGATCGGTGATCTGCACATGATGATGAAGCTCGTACTTTTCCTTTAGTCCGCGCAGAATAGCTATAGTGCTTTCAACCGAGGGCTCGCCGACAAACACCTTCTGGAACCGTCTTTCCAGTGCGGCATCCTTTTCAACATACTTCCGGTATTCATCAAGGGTTGTGGCTCCCATGCAGTGAAGAGCACCACGGGCCAGAGCAGGCTTCAGCATATTCCCGGCGTCCATGGACCCCTCGGCCTTTCCGGCTCCCACGAGAGTATGCAACTCGTCAATGAACAGGATGATATTTCCGCTCTCCTTTTCCAGAGCGTTCAGTACCGACTTCAGCCGTTCCTCAAAATCACCGCGATATTTGGCACCTGCCAAAAGAGCCCCCATATCCAATGAAAGAACTCTCTTGTTCTTAAGGCCTTCGGGAACCTCTCCCTTCACTATGCGCTGTGCCAGACCTTCGCAGATGGCAGTTTTGCCAACCCCCGGTTCTCCGATAAGCACCGGATTGTTCTTGGTTCTTCTCTGCAAAACCTGCATGGTACGCCGGATTTCGTCGTCTCGCCCGATTACCGGGTCCAGTTTGCCCTTTTCAGCCAGGGCCGTAACATCCACAGTGTATTTGCTGAGCGCCTGCCGGGTGCTCTCTGATTCTGCTGAATTAACATTCTCGCCGCCGCGAATCTTTTCGATTGCCTCGTCAATGCGGGCGGCAGTGACATTACACTTTTTCAGAATGGTCTGAACATCGTAATCATTTTCAAAGGCCGCCTTTACGAAAAATTCCGTCGATATATAGCCATCGTTGGCCTTCTGAGCCAGACGATCACAAATATTGAGAACCTTTATGGAAGAATTCGACAGCTGAATATCGCCGCCGGCCCCGCGTACTGTCGGGTACCCTTTTATCTTTTCGTTCAAAAGAATATCAACGGCCTTCGGATCAGCCCCCGCTAAAGTCATCAGCGGTGCCGTCGTGCCGCCGTTCTGATTTAAAAGCGCACTTAAAATATGCACCGGCTCGATCATCTGCTGGTCATTCCCAATGACAAGTGACTGAGCATCCGAAAGAGCTTCCTGGAACTGATTCGTAAATCTGTCCTGTCTCATATTCGCTTACCTCTCGAAAACCTAACCTCTGATCAATAAGTAAGGCTGCCAGACAAAAATTCAAGTCCCTGCGGTGATTATTTATGATTGCAGTTCTCCCGAAATGCGTTACCGGCAAAGCCGGAGGGGACATAGCATGCCGCCGCAAAAATCAGGATCCGGCACACAGCCTGACGCCCCACTCCAGGCTGACATACTTATGATGAACAAGAGAAAGATATGATTGACAGAACGGCGTTCGGAACGCAGAAGTCAGTTGTTCCCATCCCCGGGGCATTATCATGATCTCACGATAATACCTGCGAGACGGCCCGTGCATCCGTCCCTTCTGTAGGAAAAGAAACGCTTCGGATCCGACCAGGTGCAGCATCCGGTATCCCGGATGTCGGATACTCCGCATTTTCTGAGAATATGAGCGGCAATCCCCGGAAGATCTCCCAGCAGTTTTCCCTCACAGGACGGGTCCCCTGCAAAATATGGGAACAAATCCCCGTCGCGTTTCAAAAATAGTTCCCTTATCTCAGGTCCGATTTGAAAGGCTCCTCTTCGGATACAGGGACCGATTGCCGCCGCAAGAACCCCGGAATCCGAATATCCGGTCGCCTTTTCCAAAGTGTTCTCGATAATTCCCCCGAGAATTCCCCGCCAGCCGCAATGAACGGCCGCAATAAAACTCCCGTTTACCGATGCCACCAAAACCGGAAGACAGTCAGCAGTCATAACAGCCAGGGCCTTTCCCGGGAGCACAGTATATTCCGCATCCGCCTCCTGAGGCACGGAAGATGACAATTCCCCGGTGATCTCGGCCACCGCCGCGGAATGAGTCTGATGCATCCAGAAAATCCCGGAAGCCCCCGGCAGGAGACCAAGCACCCTGCTCCTGTTCTTCTGAACATGCCCGGGATTATCGCCCACATGATCTCCCAGATTGAGACTGTTCCAGGGAGCCTGGCTGACTCCGCCTTCTCTCGTGGTAAAAAATGCCCGGACTCCGGGGATATCCTGAAAAACCTTAATCACCCGAGGCCGGGACACCGTATTTCCATTTTCACTGCAAATCACCAGACAATATCCTCCGGATGCTCCGCGGTATCCTTTCTGAGTACCGCCAGAAGCTCTGCAATATCCGGGGATATTTCAGAACTGAAGGACATCTGTTCACCGGTGAAGGGGTGCTCAAATTCCAGGATCACTGCATGAAGAGCCTGTCTGGGGAAGGTGCTTACATATCTGGTAAACTCCTCGGAAGCTCCCGAAATCTGCCGGGAACGTTTTCCGGCATACAGCGGATCTCCCACCAGAGGATGCCTGATGTGGGCCATATGCACTCTGATCTGGTGCGTCCTTCCGGTTTCCAGACGCAGTCTGAGCCTGGTATGAGCCCGGAACTTCTCCATTATTCTGTAATGGGTTACCGCTTCCTTGCCCATGCCCTCGGGTTTAACGGCCATCATTATCCGGTTCTGGGAACTTCTGCCTATGGGCTCATCCACAGTTCCGCCGGCAGTCATATGTCCGCTTACCACTGCCTCGTACTCCCTCACCACATCATGGCGGGAAATCATCTTCACCAGCCGGTGCACCGCAGGAATGGTTTTGGCCACCACCATAAGCCCGGAGGTATCCTTGTCCAGACGATGCACAATCCCCGCCCGCGGCAGCTGTCCGCTTTCCGGATAATGAAACAGGATTCCGTTCATCAGGGTACCGGAACGGCATCCTGCCCCGGGATGCACCGTAAGTCCCGCCGGCTTGTCAATAATCATCAGATATTCATCTTCAAAAATGACATTCAGGGGAAGATCCTCAGCCTGAAAATATCCGTCATCCTGAACCTCGGCACTGACTGTCACCTCCTGACCTACCAGCACCGGGGTTTTGGGGACCGTAACCTGAATATCGTCCACGGTTACCAGTCCTTTCTCAATCCAGCCCTTCAGCTGACTTCTGGAATAATCCGGAAAGATTATGGCCAGAGCCCTGTCCAGTCTCTCCCCGTGAAGATCCTCCGTAATTTCGTCCGCAAGCTCAATAGTCTGCGTCATGACCTTTCCTCCAAAGCTGCCCTTCTCACGGCATTGCAAAGTCGCCGCCCCGAAAGCCGGATATCCGACAATCTCTCCACATGATTTTCTGTACATTATACCGGCAGGGGAACGAAACAAGACATAATCTTTAAACTTTCGCCCCGTACCGCCGGCACAGGTGCAAAACCGCGCCATTTTGTGTATCATTTACCCCTGATACACAACGAGGTTCATATGATTGGCAATTTACTCAAATACGGCATGCTTCCGCTGACTGTGCTGTGGCTTTCGGCATGTTCGTCCGTCAACAAGGATGTGGTTCCCGACAAGGAGCCGGAAGAGCTGTACATGTTGGCGTATGAATCGCTTGCGGAGGAAAATTACGGCAAGGCGAAGGAATATCTTGAGGCCATTGACAGCCGTTACCCCTTCGGCCCGTATGCTCATCAGGTGCAAATGGATCTTATCTATACCTACTACAAGGACCGCGAAGATGATCTTGCCATTGCGGAAATCGACAAGTTTCTGCGTCTGAACCCTCAGGATCCGAATATCGACTATGTCCTGTACATGCGGGGACTGACAAATATGCAAAAGGCCACAAACCGCATGCTGAATCTGCTGTTCATCGACACCTATGATCGCGATGTCAGCCATCTGGAACAGGCCTTCAGTGATTTCAGACTTCTTATTGCCAAATACCCTGAAAGCATGTATGCCGCCGATTCCTATGCCCGGATGGTATACATAAGGAATGCTCTGGCCCGGCATGAATATGACGTTGCAGACTTCTATTATCGCAAGGGAGCCTATCTGTCCAGTGCCAGAAGATGCCAGAACATCCTGACAAGCTTCCGGGACACCGACATCCTTGAGGACGCGCTGACCCTCCTGGAAAAGGATTATACGGCCCTGAAGCTTCCCGAACTGGCAGATCGCACCAGACAGTTAAAAAAAATGAACCTCCGCTGAAAATGATGCCTGGCAGTATACCGGAAACTTCTTTAAATCCCGGAATTTCCTGGGCAGTTCGGTAAACAGCAAACCCGGCAACATCGGTTTCCGGGTTTGCCGTTTTCGGACAGGCATGACCGGGATAAATCAGTTCTCCCTGACAATACCATTGGGAAGCAGGATAAGCTTTCCTACCGCGTGGCCGTTTCCGATAACCGAATGAGCTCTGCTGCCGTCTCTCAGATAAAAGCTTTCCGAAATATGAACCCTGAGATCCCCCCGGGCCACCATTTCCAGAAGATTCCTGAGCTGATCATTGTTAGGCTTGACCACCATTCCCAGAACCTCCGAGGAAAGATTTGAGGCTGCCAGTTTAACCGACTGATAGGTAATCGTGGGCACGGATACCATGCGAGATTTGATTTTCAGAAGCGACAGACAGTTGATGCCACTCTGACCTCCGATAAGATCCAGCACCATATCCGCTTCGCTCTGCCAGTGCATATAGGAATCCTCCTCGTACGATTCCACCTCATCGGCCCCCAGATCCCTGACAAAGTCAAAGTTCTTTTCAGAGCAGATGGCCAGCACCCTGGCCCCGGCTTTTTTGGCCAGCTGCACTGCCAGATGCCCCACCCCGCCGGATGCTCCGGAAATCACCACGCTTTCTCCGGCCCTGAGCCGACCGACATCAAAGAGAGCCTGATAAGCGGTAAGACCTGCCAGAGGAAGTGCTCCGGCCGCCTTTACGGAACAGCCCTTCGGAATCTTCACCAGATCGGTAAGCTTGAAATTATTTTCTGAACTGTAGGCCCCGCCGTCCATGGGAAAACCCACCAGACCGGCCACCAGATCTCCTTTTCTGAAATCCTGGCGTCCCCTGACAATCTCTCCGGCCATGTCAAAACCGATCACCCAGGGAAAGCGCTCTCCGCGGCTCTTGGCGGCAAAGCTGGTTCCCTGCCGGATCTTGGTATCAATAACGTTTACCCCGGCAGCAAGCACTTTTGCTCTTACCTGATCATCACCCGGAGGAGGCAGGGGAAAATCCTCCGTGAATGACAGCGTATTGATCCCGCCGTAACCTGTAATCTGAAGTACCGACATCAATAATTCTCTCTCAAAGAAATGTTTCGGGGAACGGTTTTCCCATCTCAACTGCAACGAAAATTCCCGAATCCGGGAACGGCGCTGCAAAAAGTCCTTCCGTATAAAATCGCTGACTGCATTATACACTGATTACGCAGGTATTTTTCGCTGCCGGAATACCCGAACCGGCCGGCTTCCGGAAGCAAAGCCCGGAAACATCCCCGGGGGTTTGATATAATACACCCCCGACAGGAGAACACAGCATGCCTAACGAATTCATATACAATCCGCCCCTGGAGCCTTTTTTGGAAATTCTCCACAACGACGATGCCATTATTGTGGTAAATAAGCCGGCAGGGCTTCTCAGCGTTCCGGGAAGAGACCCCCGTCATAATGACAGCATTGTCTCCAGAGTGCGCCGGGACGCTCCGGAGGCACAGGCAGTACATCGGCTGGACATGGCCACCTCCGGAATAATGGCCGTTGCCAAGAACAGCCGGATATCAGGAATTCTGGGAAAGCAGTTTCAGAACCGGAGCACCTCAAAGATATATTATGCCTGGATTTACGGAGAACCGGAAAGTCCCGAAGGAGTTATAAAGCTGCCCCTGATTACTGATTTTGCCAACCGTCCCTACCAGATAGTGGATTTCAAAAACGGCAGAGAGGCCATAACCCAGTACACCGTTGTTTTCACGGCTCCGGACAAATCCCGCAGTCTGGTTCGGCTGCACCCCCTCACCGGAAGATCCCATCAGCTCAGAGTTCATATGAAGGAAATCGGACATCCCATTCTCGGAGATCGTCTCTATGCCTCCCCGGAAATCAGGGAAATGGCCCCGGATCTGCAGCTTCATGCCTGGTCTCTGACCTTCTACCATCCGGTATCAAATCAGAAAATGACATTCCGGCATGATCCCCCGTTCGCCGTCCCGGTAAAGCTTTTCTAGCGACGAAAAAAACTGCCGCAAATTCAGAACGGCAAAAAGAAAAAATTATCGGAGATGATACATTGATTATGTATACTTGAGACAGCACATTCCCGCTACAGATTCTGAGGAAAAATCAATGAGCGATAATTTCAGCTTTGCCATTGCCTACGACTTCGACGGGACACTGAGCCCCGGAAACATGCAGGAATACTCCTTTATCCCCGCTCTGGGATATCAGAATCCCCGGGACTTCTGGGAGCTTACCAAAAAATGCCCTCCGGATACGGATCAGACACTGGGATACCTCTTTACCATGCTGAAGGAAGCCCGAAAGTGCGGGATCCGGGTTACCCGTGACTACCTCAAAAACTGCGGCAGAAACATCCGGCTTTTCCCCGGGGTGGACACCTGGTTTCCGCGCATTACCGAATACGGAAAACGGCAGAACATCACTGTTTCCCACTATATCATCTCCACCGGCACCAGGGAGATCATCGAAGGCACGTCCATTGCCGGATATTTTAAAAAAATATTCGCCTCCAGCTTTATCTATGATGATGCCGGGAATGCCGTATGGCCGGGAACGGCTATTAACTACACCTCCAAAACCCAGTATCTTTTCAGGATCAACAAGGGAGTTCTTGACGAAAGCAACAATGAACTGGTGAATGCCTTTGTCCCTGATGAAAAAAGACTGATTCCGTTTCACTACATGCTTTACATCGGTGACGGAGCCACGGATATCCCCTGCTTCCGGGTGCTGACAAATGCCGGCGGCTCGTCAGTGGCGGTTTTTGACGAAAGCTCTCCAGAAGCCCGGGCGCAGGTGGAAAAAATTGCCTGCGGCGGAAACCGGGTATCTCTGATATTCAATGCCGACTACCGGGAATCAAGTCCGGTGGATCTGGCAGTCAAGGCCATTCTGGATCGGGCCCGGGCCGAACATGATATCCATATGCTCAAGGAACGTGTTAAATCGAAGTTCCGATTCCATTAAAACAGGCCTCCGACTTCCGGAAACAGCACGAATTATCCCGATATGCCCCGGTCTTCCTCATCATAACGGCCGGAAATCTTTTTTGAACTTCAGTGCCGGCAACAGGTAAAATGTTTCCCAGAATCAGGAAATCTAGGTTCCTGACGGCATCTGCCGTCCCTCCGGGAGGATTCCCGGCACACCCATTGTTTAAGGAAGCCTCATGAATACCATCAGAATACTCAGTCCCGAAGCCCATACAGAACATCCCGACATGGCCTTTCCGGTTCCGGAATTTCCCCACATCTGGGATCGTCTCCGGCACACCCCGCAGAACGAACTTGTTCAAAAGGCCCGTGGCTATCACATCCTGGTAATCAACAAGCTCCGCATCACCTCCGAAATACTTGATAAACTTCCGGAACTCCGAATGATCGCCATGCTGGCCACCGGCTATAACAACATTGATACTGCCGCCTGCAAAAGACACGGTGTCGCTCTGGCCAATATCAGAGGGTACGGTACCGAGTCGGTGGCAGAGCATGCCGTGGGAATGATGCTGACTCTGGCCCGGAATATTATCAGATACCGGGAACGGGTTTCTGATCTCACATGGAGCGGACAGAACAATTTCTGTCTTATGAACTACCCCATTACGGACCTTTACGGAAAAAAGCTGCTTATTATCGGCATGGGGGCCATCGGCAAAAGAATCGCCGAAATTGCCGGAAAGGGATTTAACATGGAGATTATGGTTTCCGAAAGAAAGGGAGCTTCGGAGTGCCGAACCGGAAGAGTACCGTTTTGCCAGGGACTTAAAGAAGCCGACATTGTCAGCATAAACTGTCCCTATCTCCCGGAAACCAGGAATCTTATCGCCAGAGAAGAGTTGGCCATAATGAAACCCGGAGCCTTTCTGATCAATACCGGCCGGGGCGGCATCGTCTGCGAAAAGGATTTGGCAGAAGCCCTGCTTCAGGAGCGGCTGGGAGGTGCCGGACTTGACACTCTCGAGAAGGAACCGGCTGATCCCGAAAACCCGCTCCTGCCGCTTCTGAAAACCGGTAACCTGGTTATTACCCCGCATACCGCATGGCTTGGGGATCTTGCTGTCAGAAAAATCGGAGGCGAACTTGTGAAAAATATGGAGGCCTTTGTCCGGGGAGAGGAAAGAAACAGAATCGTCTGAATGAAACAGTGTCCGGAATCTGAAATCCGACGAAACGCCTGATAAGGACAGGCCCGCGAATCTCCGGAAACGCGGGCCTGTTTGTATCGGCAAAGTCAGTCTGCAAAAGTCACTTATTGAGATGCCTTTTCAGAAGGTCATAGGCCTGCTGAATATTCTGCGCCTTTTCGGTATAGGCCCGCATCATCTCCTCACTCACTCCCTGAGCCTGCAGCCTGTCCGGATGGTACTTGCGCATCATGCGGTGATACGCCTTCTTGACGGTTTCAAAATCCGAACCCTCGGGAACTCCGATAACCTTGTAGGCATTAGCAATATCGTCATGCGGCACATAGGAATTCTGGCTGCCGGATCCTGCTCCCCGGTAAAAACGATCCTGAGAACTGAAGCCTCCGGCATTAAAGAAGCTCTTAAACTGGGCAATGGCCTGAGCCTGTCTGATAAGCCGTTCCATGACAAGGGTGGAAACCTTGAGATTAAAAGAAACGCTGGCAAGACGGGAATATCCCCCTGGCTGCATTACCCCGTCCGCAAAGAGAACTTCAATCAAAAATTCCACCAGCCGGTGCTTGAATACCCTGCCGTCATGCACTGCGGATCTGATGGCCCGGCAGTCCGGCTCCGGATCATACCCGCCCGTCTTTCCTTCCTCAAAAGCCCTGAAAAGCTCCGCCCTTTTCCCGGAATCAGATGTCAGTACCTGCAGATATTCCTTTACCTTGGCAATATGCTCGGAACTTATTTCCCCCTCGCCGGCTGCAACATATCCGGCAAGTCTGAAGGTTCCGGTTTGCAGAATATCGCGCTCCTCAGCCGTAAGCTTTCTGGGGCCGTACCAGGGATTATGCCTTTTTTCCATAACATAAGCCCATATCATAAAGCCGATGGAAACAGGGAGTCCTGCAAAGAACAGGAGCAACCCGAAAAAGAAAAACGGCGAAAAAATCAGCCCGACAATCTGAGTGTAAGCAAAAACAATCAAACACGCCGTCAGGATCCGGATTCCGAATCCCAAAAACACCCGAAGAAATTCCGGCATCAGACAGTCTCCTCCCTGCTTCCGCTTAATGCTACAAGCCGCCTGTCAAGATCATGAAGACGTTCCGGAGTTCCCACGTCGCACCAGAATGCATCTGACACTTCCCCGGTTATCCGGCCTTCGCGAATAAGCTTCTGAAAAAAAGGCTTCAGGGGAGCATGTCCCTCGGGAACATCTCTGAAAGCGTCCGGACGGTAGACCGCCACCCCGCTGAAAGTATATCCGGGCACATCCAGCACCCGGCCCTCCGCACTCAGGGAAAAATCCCCGGCGGGATGATGGGGCGGATTGGGAACCAGCACCATATGACAATCCCGGTCATTCATGGGAATATCCTTAAGGCCCCGAAAATCATATTCCGTATAGATATCGCCGTTCACCACCAGAATCGGATCCTCCCCCAGAAGATGCAGGGCATGTCTGATACCTCCCAGGGTTTCCAATCCGCCCGGAACCTCGGGAGAATATTCAATCTTCACCCCGTAGCGACTGCCGTCTCCCAGCCAGGATTCGATACATTCCCCCAGCCATGCATGATTTATCACAATATGACAAATCCCCAGGACTGCAAGACGCTCAATATGGTAAACCATGAGAGGCTTTCCTCCGGCCTTCAGAAGAGGCTTCGGGATGGTATCGGTCAGTGGACGCATTCTTTCTCCGCGTCCGGCAGCAAGAATCATTGCCGTATGCATACATGCTCCGATTTTTCCAAAAAACATCCGTACTCGGTACCGGAAAACAGATCCCAGAGCGGTTTCAGTTCCCGGTATTTGTCAGTGCAGGATTTTATGTATCTCATAACCCGGGGAATATCCCCGAGATAGCCGGATTTACCATCGCGAAGATAAAGCCTCCGGAAAATGCCGACGCATTTGACATGGCGCTGAAGCATGGTGAAATCGCACCATCTCTCAAAAAGATCGCGGGAAATACCGGAAAGAAATCCGGCATGGCAGTAATTGCCGTAAGCTCTGCCTATAAGATGTTCCCGGAGCTTCGGGGACAGCTCATGGTAGCAGTCGCCGATAAGGGATATCAGATCATAGGTAACAGGTCCCCTGACCATGTCCTGAAAATCCACCACCGCAAGAGTCCCGTCCTGAAGAACCATAATGTTCCTGCTGTGATAGTCCCGGTGCACGGCAATAACCGGCTGCTCCAGAAATACCCGGCTCCACAGCGCCTTCATATTGTCAAAGGTTTCCAGAGCGTCGCCGGAAAGCGCCTGTCCCTCGCCCTTTTCAAAATACCATTCAAGACAGATGCCGGCCTCCCGATCCAGAAATTCCTGATCATAGGGGGCAAGGGAATCGCACGGCACCTCTGCCATGTTTATCAGAAGGTCCGTGGCTTTTTCGTATAAAAACTTTTCGTTTTCCGGAGTGCGGGCTTTGGCAAATGTGGCATTCCCGAGATCCGAAACCAGCAGAAATCCCCGGTCAGAATCAGCGGCAATAACCTCCGGCGCCGGCACTCCTGCTGAATTCAGAAGGCGACTGTATTCAACAAACTCGCGGTTCTTTTCGGTCTCCGGAGGTGCATCCATCAGAATACCATGCCGGCACCGATAAAATTTCCGGAACGAGGCATCGCCGCTCACCATCTCCGGAAGTTCCCGGTCATCGGGAAAAATCCCCCGATACCAGGACTCCAGATCCCGAAATCTTTTACTTAGCTGCATTGTTTTTTCCTGAACAGTAAATCCCATACCCCGTGTCCCAGTCTCTGTCCCCGGGCCTCAAATTTTGTCAGAGGGCGGTAATCAGGTCTTTCGGCATAGGTGCCGTCCGGAGAGAGATTTTCAATTCTCGGATCGGCACTCTGCACCTCCAGCATCTGCTGGGCATAGGGCTCCCAGTCAGTGGCCATATGAATAATCCCGTTCGGCGAAAGTTTCGGAATAATCAGATCCAGAAAATCCGGCTTCACGAGACGGCGCTTGTTGTGCCTGGCCTTATGCCACGGATCCGGGAAATAAAGCTGCAGTCTGTCAACCGCACCGTCGGGGATCATATTGCCGATCACGTCAACGGCATCGTAATGAATCACCCGGAGATTTGAAATTCCCGCCTCATGAGCAGCCATAATACAGGCCCCCACTCCCGGAGTATGCACCTCAATCCCGATAAAGTCGCGTCCCGAATCCCTGACCGCCATCTCCACCAGAGACTTCCCCATGCCGAAACCAATCTCCAGAACCAGGGGAGCTGTCCTTCCGAACACTCCGGTAATATCCAGCGGCCGGTTCTGATAATCAATTCCGTAAGCCTTCCAGTACTCGGTCAGGGCATGCTCCTGTCCGGCTGTAAGACGCCCCTCCCGAACCACAAAGCTTTTGATGCGCCGGTTCCGGTAATCCTTTTCGGCATCTGCAGACGACAGCCGGTGCCTGACATAGGCTCCGGATTCATCCAGCTCTCTTACAATCTCGGGCAACTCTTTTTCCGTATTTCCCGCAGCAGCAAAAACGTCATTTTCATCCGAAGCTGTATTTTCAGACATTCTTGTAATCCCATATAACCGGTAAAGCTGAAAAAGGCTCTATCCACAGCATAATGGATAAAGCCTCAGTATTTATCCCTGCGTCCTTCGCAAAAGCATCAGATCAGGTTCAAAGCCTCCATTTCCGCCTTAATCTCATTTTTTGTTTCCTGAGACAGCGGAGTAATGGGCAGGCGGCATTCCTCAGTACAGAGCCCCAGAAGCGAACAGGCATACTTTGCTCCTGCCGGACTGGGTTCCTTGAACATCAGCTTGTGAAGACGTGTCAGCCGATCCTGCCTGTCCCTGGCCTCGGTGTAACGCTCGGCAAGGCAGAGCTCCTGAACCTCATGTACGAGACGCGGTGCCACATTTGCAGTAACCGAAATCACCCCGGTACCGCCCGCCACGTTATAGCTGACGGCAGTGGCATCCTCTCCGGATAACCAGATAAAATCCTTTTTCCTGACCTTAAGTCTTTCAATCCACGGCCGCGCCAGATCTCCGGTCGCATCCTTGATGCCAATCACCCGGGGCAGTTCGGCGAGACGCGCCACTGTGTCAGGCTGAATGTTAACCACGGCCCGGCCCGGAACGTTATAAAGAATAATGGGGATATTGGTGGCATCGTGCACCATTTTAAAATGGGCATAAAGGCCGTCCTGATTGGGACGGTTGTAATATCCGGCAATATGAAGGGTGGCATCGGCACCGAATTTCTCCGCTGCGCGGGTGTACTCTATCGCCTCTACCGGATTGTTGGAACCGGCTCCGGCAATAATGGCGCATTTTCCCTTGGCAACTTCGGATGTAATCTCGATGACCCGGAAATGCTCATCATGAGACAGTGTAGGACATTCTCCGGTAGTTCCCACGGGAACTATGCCGTCAGTTCCCTGTTCCACATGCCATGCCACCATCCGGCGCAGGGCATCTTCATCAAGCTTTCCGTCCTTAAACGGAGTAACCAGGGCTACAATTGAACCATGAATCATTTTTTAATCCTCAGCAAAACACGGTCTTTTGGTCAACAATTATAACAAAAAGGGAGAACCTGTCCCCCTTCTTTTTTGTCCTTAAAAATCCACAGCCGATATTTTAACTACTTTTTAACTGTGGGCCGCAATGTCGGGAAAAGAATGACATCACGAATGGTATGACTGTTGGTGAAAAGCATTACCAGACGGTCAATTCCGATCCCCTCTCCGGCTGTGGGAGGAAGTCCGTGCTCCAGCGCAGTGATAAAGTCTCCGTCATAGTACATGGCCTCATCATCGCCGGCATTCTTCTGTTCCACCTGAGCTCTGAAGCGGGCGGCCTGATCCTCGGCGTCGTTAAGCTCGGAGAATGCATTTCCCAGCTCACGTCCGGCAATATAGAACTCAAAACGATCCGTGTAGTCGGGATTCTGGTCATTTCTCCTTGCCAGCGGCGAAATCTCGAAGGGGTACTGCGTAATAAAGGTCGGATTAATAAGCTTATCCTCCACAGTTTCCTCGAAGATCGCAGAAACCAGGTGTCCCAGTTTCCAGGTGCTGAGAATATCCACATGGAGCTTTTCCACAATCGCCTTTGCCCGGTCAAAATCTTCCAGATCTTCAGGGCAGATCCAGCTGTTGTACTTGAGAATGGCTTCCTTCATGGTCAGCCTGTCAAAAGGTTTCCCGAAATCGATGTCAAAACCCTCCTCTCCCTCGCGGGCATAATGAATTCTGGTATCGCCCAGAATCTTGCCGGCCAGGGTCTTCAGAAGATCCTCGGTAAGATCGATGAGATCATTGAAATCATGATAGGCCATGTAGAACTCCATCATGGTGAATTCCGGATTATGACGGACATCGATGCCCTCGTTGCGGAAATTTCTGTTGATCTCGAAAACTCTCTCAAACCCCCCGACCACGAGTCTCTTCAGGAAAAGCTCCGGAGCAATGCGGAGGTACATATCCATATCAAGAGCGTTATGATGAGTGATAAACGGCCGGGCCGAAGCTCCTCCGGGAATGGTCTGCATCATGGGAGTTTCCACCTCCATGAACATGTGATCCGTCATATATCTGCGGATCTCCTGAATAATCCGGGATCTCATGACAAAGGTATTGCGGGACTTCTCGTTGGCAATCAGATCCAGGTATCTCTGACGGCAACGGGCTTCCTGATCCTGCAGCCCCCTGAACTTTTCAGGAAGCGGACGAAGCGCCTTGGTCAGCAGCCTGACACCGGAAAGATGCACGGTAAGCTCACCGGTTTTGGTTTTGAACACATAACCTTCCGCCCCGATAATATCACCCAGATCCAGCTTCTTGAAAACATCCTGATACACCCCCTCCGGCAGGGAATCCCGGGAAGCGTAAATCTGCATTCTGCCGCCCATGTCCTGAATACTGCCAAAGGATGCCTTGCCCATGATACGGCGGGCAACCAGACGTCCGGCAATCTTTACCGGATGCTTCTCGGCTTCCAGGACCTCGTTGTCAAAGTCTTCGTATTTTTCGCGGATCTGAGATGATATATGATCCCGTCTGAAATCATTCGGAAAGGCATTTCCCTCCTGACGAAGCTTTTCCAGCTTCTCGTGACGGACATTAAGCTCGTTCGTAAGATCCTGTTCCTGATTTTCCATAATTATTACTCGCTATTTTAAAGACCTGCCTTGAGGCTCTCTTCGATAAAACCCTTCAAATCCCCGTTCAGCACCGACTGGGTGTCGCTGACCTCATAATTGGTTCTGAGATCCTTGATACGGGAATCATCCAGAACGTAGGAGCGAATCTGACTGCCCCAGCCGATATCAGCCTTGGAATCCTCCAGGGCCTGTTTCTCGGCCTCCTTCTTCCTGAGCTCCAGCTCGTACAGCTTGGCCCGGAGCTGCTTCATGGCCTGATCCCGGTTCTGAAACTGGGAACGCTCGTTCTGGCATGAAACCACGGTATTGGTAGGAATATGGGTTATGCGCACCGCCGAGTCGGTTTTATTAATATGCTGTCCGCCGGCCCCGGAGGAACGGAATACATCAATACGGAGATCTGCGGGATTGATTTCTATATTGATATTATCCTCCACATCCGGATAGACAAACGCGGAACAGAAGGATGTATGACGCCGGTTACCGGAATCAAACGGAGACTTTCGGACCAGCCGGTGCACCCCGGTCTCCGTACGGAACCATCCGTAGGCATGATCGCCGGTAAACTTGATGGTTGCAGACTTGATACCGGCCACATCTCCTTCGGAAAGCTCGATGATCTCGCTCTTGAAGCCGTTCTTTTCTGCAAACCTGAGATACATCCTCATAACCATGCTGGCCCAGTCCTGGGCCTCTGTGCCGCCGGAACCCGACTGGATATCCATATAGCAGTCCCGGGCATCGTTTTCACCGGAAAACATCCTCTGAAACTCCAGCTCGCCAAGACGTCCGTCCAGCCTCTTCATTTCGGATTCGGCCTCATCGTAGGAAGCCTGAGCCTCCTCCGGGTTTTCAGCCTCTTCGTCCCGAGTCATCTGGATAAGATCCTCGGTGTCCTGAAACCCCTGATCTATGGCCCTGAACATGTCAAGACAGGAATCCAGCGAGATTTTTTCCTTGCTGAGATTCTGAAATTTCTCCCGATCATTCCACACCGAAGGTTCCGCGAGAAGCGCATTCACCTCTTCAAGGCGTTCCTTCTTCGCATCAAGGTCAAAGATACCCCCTGAGCACATCGGCGCGTGCTCTGAGAGCTGACAAACGGTTTTCCTGAGCTGATATTTCCAGCATTTGCTTTATTCCTAAACGATTAACTGACGGCTATGCAGACGGAGATTCCTCCGGCATAAAACAGGAGCGGATTATATCATTAATTGCCACTGTATTCGCATGGAAATGCATTCGCCGGAGCCGAATTTGCCGGCCTGATTTTCAGAAGTTTTTTGATGTATAATCATGGCAGTTTTATCTCATGCCCCGAATCTGTTTTTCCGGGGTACCCCCGGAATCCGGTTCCGATATGCAGGTCTTAATGACATTCAAGGATTATCTATGTTAAGCGAAGATATAACAAATTCCGTAGCACTGGCTCTTAAAGAGGATCTCGGCGGAGAGCTGGATCCTTCCCTGGATCTTACCGCCCAGCTGATCCCGGCAGATCATGTCAACCGCGCCCGTGTCATTACCAGAGAAGCCGGGGTATTCTGCGGCAAGGCATGGGTTGATGAAGTGTACCATCAGCTGGGGGATTGCGTCAGAATCACCTGGAAAGTAAAGGACGGCGACCATGTTACCCCCGGAATGGAACTGTTTTCCCTTGAAGGAAACGCCAGAATAATGCTGACAGCGGAAAGAACCACCCTGAACTTTGTGCAGACCCTTTCCGGAGTGGCCACCCTGGTTTCCGAATACGTGCGTGAAATCGAAGGAACCGGCTGCACCCTGCTTGATACCAGAAAGACCATACCGGGACTCCGTACCGCTCTCAAGTATGCCGTGGTTGCCGGCGGCGGGCATAACCACCGCATGGGACTTTTTGACGCCTATCTCATCAAGGAGAACCACATTATGGCCTGCGGCGGAATCACCGCTGCCGTGGAAACCGCCAGGAAGCTTTCTCCCAACAAAATGGTGGAAGTTGAAGTGGAAACTCTTGATGAGCTTCGGGAAGCGCTGGAGGCGGGAAGCGACATCATCATGCTGGACAACTTTGATCTGCCGACGATGGAGGAGGCTGTAAAGATTACCGACCATAAGGCCAAGCTGGAAATTTCCGGAAATGTCAGCATTTCGACCATCAGACGGTATGCCGAAACGGGGGTTGATTTCATTTCCGTCGGGGCTCTGACCAAGAATGTCCAGGCCATGGATCTCTCCATGCGCATTGAATTAAAGTAACAAAACGGGTCTAAATGTGATAATAATGCGGTTTTTCAGGTCAAAAAAATGCCACATGGTTGCGTTTTTTTCATATAATTTACGCTGTAACTTGTCCCGATAATCCGCATAAACCGCCAATCTGGCAAATGCGATAATAAGTGAGTTTGCAACATGTTTTTCAAGGTCGTTATCTACACAGTTCTCATACTTGCACTTCTGGTGTCGATGGGACAGCTGAACTATGCCACGTCTCTGTACAAAACAGCTGACAACGCTGTGGAGTTTATCTTCCCGAGATGGGACTGGGGACATCCGTGGTTCTACATTTTTGCCGATGAGCACGGTTTTAGCACCCAGGCTCCTGATGATCTTGAATTCCGTTACTTTACCGAAAAATACAATGAAGCCCTCAAGGTTATGGAAGAGGAATGCAAGGCAAGCCCCGACGGCGAAAAGTGCATTACTGCCGAATCAGCCGCCGAGGATCTGAAGGACAAACTGCAGGATGCTTCCGAAAAACTTGAAGACATTATGCAGGAAAAGGGCGATGAGGTTAAGCTTTCCCGCAAGTACGAGCGCCCGAAGTTTGAATTCTGACGGCAAGTAAAACCTGCCTTCGCAAAGGCAGTGTTTGTGCCATGAATAAAGCCCCAAAACAGTTTCGGGGCTTTTTTAGTCTTTGACAGAGAACCGGAAGCGGCTGAAAATCACGCCGGAAGATAACGGTAACGCACCCTTTTGGTAGGTCTGGTCACCAGTTCATACGGGATGGTTCCAATAAGTTCCGCAACCTTTTCCACCGGAATATGAGGCCCCCAGAGCTCGGCGGAATCCCCGGGAACCACCCTGAGATCCGCTCCGATATCCACAAACATCATGTCCATGCACACATGTCCCACCGTATGGACGACAGTGCCGTTAAGATATACCGGGGAACCGTTGGGCATGGAACGGGGATAGCCGTCTGCATAGCCGGCTCCCAGCACGGCAATCCGAGTCGGCCTGTCGGCTACCCAGGAGGCACCGTAGCCCACCGCATCTCCCGGTCTGAGTTCACGTACCGCATAAACTACCGTACGCAGAGTCATTACCGGCCGAAGACCAAAATCGGCGCCAGTCTTCCCCGAGGAAGGAGAAATTCCGTACTGAATAATTCCGGGACGCACAAATTCGGTGTGAGTGTCCGGATAGTAAATAATACCGGCTGAATTGGCAAGACAAAGCGCCCCCTCGGCAAATACGCTCATCCGGTTAAAAGATGCCAGCTGCTTCAGGTGATATTCCCTCAGGGCAGCCTCATCAGAACATGAAAGGTGAGCCATCATTCCTACCGGATGCACAAATCCCGGAAAACTCCGGATTTCATCCATGGCTCTGACAATTTCATCCTCATTGAAGCCCAGCCGTTGCATTCCGATATTAACCTGACACCAGACCCTGAGACCGGATCCGGGATTGGCACGGCAGAAGGCTTTCAGTTCCTCCAGCATTTCGAAGCTGTGAACCGTGACTGAAAGGTCAAGCTTTGCCACATCATCCAGGTCTCCGGCAGCGGCACAGCCGCCAAGCATAACAACAGGCTTGGAGATCCCGGCGTTCCGGAGCTCCCGGGCCTCTTCAAGCCGCGCAACCGCATAGCCATAAGCAAATTCGTCCATGGCTCTGGCACATTCCACACTGCCATGTCCGTAGGCATTGGCCTTCACCACGGCAATTATCCTGCTGTCAGGCGCCATTCCTCTTATTACGGCCATATTATGCTTCAATGCGGCCAAATCAATATCAGCAGCCACGGTTTCCATCTGACAAATCCTCTGTCCTTTTCTCACCCGCAACCATCGTCGGAATCTCGGGGTGATCATAATTACCTGTACTGAAAATCCAAGCAGTCTGTCCCGGACTTAACTGCCGGAAGGAGGAGTTTCCGCACCGGGAGGCGGCACCGGTCCGCCGCTGAACTCCACAGTCTCAAAGCGGGAATACTCATGAAGAAACACCATGGGAACAATTCCCACCGGACCATTTCTCTGCTTGCCGATTATAATTTCCGCCTTGCCAATCTGCGAAGGATCATCCTTCTTGTCATCATCCATTTCCGGACGATGGATAAACATGATAACATCAGCATCCTGCTCAATGGCGCCTGATTCGCGGAGATCGGCATTTCCAGGGCGCTTGTCCTTGCGTCCTGCAACTCCCCGGTTCACCTGAGCCATGGCTATTACCGGCACATCAAGCTCACGGGCCAGCATCTTGAGACTCTTGGAGCACTCCGCCACCTCCTGGGTACGGGAATTGGCGTCATACCCGGGAATATGCATATACTGAAGATAATCCACCATAATCATGCTGATGCCGCCCTTTTCCTGCTTCAGCCTGCGGGAACGGGACCGGATGTCCGCCGGAGTCAGTCCCTGGGTATCATCGATATAGATACAGTCAGGACGTTCCTTGAGAAGAGTCTGCCCCACTCCGATAAGATTCACCCAGTCGTCATCATCCAGATTGGAATTACGGATTTTTGTCTGATCCACATGAGCCATGGCTGCCAGCAGTCTGGCGGCAATCTGAGATGCCGGCATTTCCAGAGAAAATACCAGCACCGGGAAATTCACATCCGGATTCATGGCCACATTCTGCACCAGATTCATGCCGAAGGTGGTTTTGCCAACGCCCGGCCGGGCTCCGATAACAATGAGATCACTCTTATGGAATCCCGAAAGATACTGATCCAGGAATTTGTATCCCGTGGGGACACCGGTAATTCCGGAAAGATTGTTTTTCTGATTCTCCCTGAGAGTGTTAAGAAGGTCCATGGTTACCCTGGTGATGGATACCGGCCCGCCCCCCTTATGAAGAGAATTCTCGGATATCCTGAAAATTTTTTGCTCCGCGCCGTTCAGAATATCGCCAATGGATCTCCCCCGGGGAACATAAACATCCTCTTCGATTTCCTGACAGGCCTTGAGCAGCATCCTGGCCCGGGATTTATTAACAATCGTATGGGCGTAGGTTACCGCATCGATGGTATCCGGAACGGCCTGAAACAGCTGCAGAAGGTAGGCCTGACCACCGGCTTTTTCAAGGCTTTGTGTGTTTTCCAGCGTTTCCTGCAGGGAAATTGTATCTATAACACGGTGATTGTTATCCAGACTCAGCATAGCCTCATAAATAAGCTGATGTCTGGGATCGTAGAAATCATCGGCACTCAGAATGCTGGAAACCGCATCCAGTTTGCCGGGGCTTATAAGAATACTGCCCAAAAATGCTTTTTCAGCCTCAAACGAATAAGGGGCTGTTCTCTCCGATTCTTCCCGGGAACCCTTGCGGTTTTTTGAATAATTCCGTTCCGAATCCCTCTCCGGGGCGCTCAAATTTTTCTTTGCGTAATCAAGCACATCAACCATGATTAAACTCCGGAACATCCGCATTCTGCAAGTAAATCAGGAGGCTATTATAGAATGAAAAATCAGAATAAACAAAAAGCCGGACAGCCCCCTGAACAAAAAAGGAACACCAAACAAAAAGAACTGGGGAACAGGAGAATATTCAAGGAAAGAATGGCGCACCCTGAAGGACTCGAACCTTCAACCGCTCGGTTCGTAGCCGAGTACTCTATCCAGTTGAGCTAAGGGTGCAAACAGACAGTGGCGCACCCTGAAGGACTCGAACCTTCAACCGCTCGGTTCGTAGCCGAGTACTCTATCCAGTTGAGCTAAGGGTGCAGTAACGAACTGGCGGTGCGAAAGGGATTCGAACCCTTGATACCCTTTTGGGGTATACTCCCTTAGCAGGGGAGCACCTTCGGCCTCTCGGTCATCACACCGCAACTATTCGTTCGTTGCGGGGCTAATTTTACTTGATAATGAAAATCTGTCAAGAGATAAGCCTGAAAATTTTCAAATTATTACAAAAATAGCCATTCGGGAAGCCATTTTGCTCACTTTATAACCTGAATAAAGCCAAAAACATGTTTTTCCCCAAAAAAAAAAGGGCAGGAATCCATCCCGCCCCCATGATCGTCACAGCACTAATTTTTGTTTGCTGAAAATCACAGAATTAATTATTGATAATCTTTTCAAGAAGAGAATCAACCGCAGCACAGGAATCCTGACTGCCGCACTTTCCGGAAATTGCAACAATATCCTTGCCGTCATCAACAACGAATACCTGAACTTCGTTAGGACAGGAGCTCAGATGATATGCAGGATACTCACCGATAGCGGCTTCGGAAACGGCACCGCAGCTAAGGGTCTTTGCAGCAGATTCGGCAACATCCTTGATAGGAGCAGAGCCAGACTTACCGGCAGCAGTTACGTTCATTGCAATGCCAAGGTCCTTATCAGCAAAAGTTACGGACTGGTCATTCTGCTCAACAACTTCCCAGTCTGCAAATGCTGAAGCGGAAAGAGTCAGTGCAATTGCTGCAACAAGTAATTTTTTCATATTAATTCCTTTACAGATAAAAGTAAGAATCACCTGAAAACCACGACAACAACCAAACTGCTCTTAACACGCAGTCTTCAGTGCGAATCATTATAAATCAAAAAAGCAAATCAAGGCAGAATAATCTGAAGAAATAAAAAGGAAGGCAAAACTCCGCCACATCAACGACTATTCTGCTCAGGAATCCTGATGAACAGGCTCCGAAACCTCATTGCCATCAGAGAGACCGCCGGAATTATGATCCTTTTTCACGGCAATTTCCTCACGCTGAACGGAAACGGTCTTCGGGGCTTCAACACCTATGCGAACCTGATTCCCCTTTACGGAAATAACGGTAATCCTGACATTGTCTCCGACAATGATAGACTCTCCCTGTCTTCGCGTCAGAATTAGCATAATTTCAACTCCGAAAAAACTGCCGGCCGCATAAAGCGGTCTGTGACCTTCCTGTAAGTACCCGCCGGCTATATACAAATAATATCTGCTTTTACTCTAAAAGTAAAAAAATATTAAATACAGAGACTGAAAATCTCCCGGACTCCCGTCCCCCCTTCCTTCATGGCACATGATTTTCATGAGCGGATCCGAACTCCGCAAAGCACATCCAAGTCGTCTTTCAGGACTTCCTTTTAAAACATCAGGCAGTTCACAACTCACGGTTTACCCTGATAAAAATGAACAGACCCCCGTAAACCGGGGGCCATTCCGTGTATCAAAGAAATATCCGGTATTACCCCAGATGCTCCTCAAGCCAGCCTGCCGCGCTGTTCATAGCCTGAGGCAGTTTGGCAGTGTCGGTGCCTCCTGCCTGCGCCATATCCGGCTTGCCGCCGCCCTTCCCGCCAACCTGAGCTGCCACAAACTTGACCAGCTCTCCGGCCTTGACACGGGATACCAGATCATTGGTGACTCCGGCAATAAACGAAATCTTGCCGCTGTTAACCGAAGCCAGCAGAATTACCGCGCTTCCCAGACGATTCTTCAAATCATCCATCACTGTCCGCAGTTCCGGAACCTGAACCGCATCCAGCGTGGCTACCAGGGTCTTCACGCCGTTTACTGAAACCACTGAACCGACAAGCCCCCTGGCCTCGGCCAGAGCCAGCTGCTCGCGAAGTCTGGAATTCTGATGCTCCAGATCCCTGGCATGCTGCTCGAGAGCGGCAACCTTGTCATACACGCCGAAGGTCTCACTGCGCAGAATTCCGGAGCTCTTTTCCAGTTCCTGACTCAAAAGAGCTGTGTATTCCACGGCTGCCATGCCGGTAACCGCCTCGATTCTACGGATTCCGGCAGCAATGCCGCTGTCTGAAATCAGCTTGAAGAAACCGATATTGCCGGTAGCGGAAACATGCGTGCCGCCGCAGAGCTCCCGGGAAACGTCCCCCATGCTCACCACTCTTACCGTACCTTCGTACTTTTCGTTAAAGAGCGCCATGGCACCTGTGGCCCTGGCGGATTCCAGATCCATCACCTCGGTAGTCACCGGAAGATTGGCCATAATATAGCCATTCACAAAAGCTTCAACACTGCGGATTTCCTCCGCAGTCAGAGCCTCGCCGTGAGAAAAGTCAAAACGAAGCCGATCCCCGGACACAAAGGATCCCTTCTGAACCACATGATCTCCCAGCACCTTTCTGAGGGCAGACTGCAGAAGATGGGTGGCACTGTGATGACGGGCAATGCTGTTTCTGGCGGAAACATCAACCCGGGCACGAACCCTGTCTCCCGCCGCAAACTCGCCAAGCAGCACCTTTCCGGTGTGAATCACGGCATTTCCGGCATGTCTGGTATCAGTGACCTGAAATTCAAAATTATCGCCGCCCAGAATGAGGCCGGTATCCCCTACCTGACCGCCTCTTTCGGCGTAAAAAGGAGTTTTGTCAAGCACAATGACAGCTTCTTCATCGGTTGCCACAGAGCTGACGCTTTCAATACCTTTAAAAATATTCAGGATTACCGCTTCATCCTCCAGCCGATCATAACCGGTAAATTCGGTGGTTGCCGATACCTTGAGCTGACTGTTGTAGTCAACCGCAAAATTGGAAGCCGCCTTGGCTCTTTTACGCTGCTTCTCCATTTCGGCATCAAATCCGGCAGTATCCACAGTATAACCATTGTCTCTGACCACATCCTGAGTCAGATCCACCGGGAATCCGTAGGTATCATAAAGACGGAACACCACTTCGCCTGGAACAACCTTACTGTCTCCGAGTCTGGACAGTTCTCCGGAAAGGAGTTCGAGACCGCGATCCAGTGTCCTCAGGAACTGCTCCTCCTCTTTTCTGAGAGTCTTCTCGATAAGAGCCCGGGATTCCCTGATTTCCGGATAGGCATCCCCCATCAGCGCGGCAAGTTTTTCCACCAGCCGGTAGAAAAATACCTCTCTGGCCCCCAGAAGACGGCCATGTCTCACTGCTCTCCGGATAATACGGCGCAGTACATATCCTCTGCCTTCGTTGGAGGGAATCACTCCGTCACAAATCAGGAAAGAACAGGAGCGGATATGGTCTGCTATTACCCTGAGAGACTTGCTGGAAAGGTCGGAAACCTGAAGAATCTCTGCCGCACCGGCTATAAGTTCCCTGAAAAGATCAATTTCGTAGTTGGAATGAACTCCCTGCATCACGGCGGCGATACGCTCCAGTCCCATGCCGGTGTCAACAGAAGGATGCGGCAACGGCTCAAAGGTGCCGTCCGATTTGCGATTAAACTGCATGAAAACGATGTTCCACACCTCGATAAACCGATCCCCGTCCTCCTCTGCGGATCCGGGAGGACCTCCCCAGATATCGGCACCGTGGTCATAAAAAATTTCGGAACAGGGGCCGCACGGACCGGTATCCCCCATCTGCCAGAAATTGTCCGAAGCATACGGAGCTCCCTTGTTGTCGCCGATGCGAACTATGCGCTCGGCAGGAATTCCGATCTCCCTGTTCCAGATATCATAGGCTTCCTGATCGGTCTGATAAACAGTAACCGTGAGTTTCTCCGCGGGAAGCCCGAGAACTCCTGTCAGAAATCCCCAGGCAAAATGGATGGCATCCTTCTTAAAATAATCGCCGAAGCTGAAATTGCCGAGCATTTCAAAAAAGGTATGATGCCGGGCGGTATATCCTACATTGTCAAGATCGTTGTGCTTGCCGCCGGCCCTGACGCAGCGCTGGGCGGTAGTCGCTCTCTTGTAGCTTCTTGACTCCTTGCCAAGAAAAACATCCTTAAACTGATTCATCCCGGCATTCGTAAACAGAAGCGTGGGATCGTTTACCGGCACCAGTGAACTGGAACGTACTACCTCATGTCCGTGAGACCGGTAATATTCAAGAAACGCGGAGCGTATCTCCGAGGTTGTCATGTACATACAAAAAACCTTTTTCAATATATCTGGACCTTGCGGAAACACAGTGCTGACTGCGGCAAGGCACGGTTTCGGGAAGCAGGGAACGCCCCCGGATAAAACCGTGCAGATTATAGCATTAAGAGGGGGCAAATTATACAGGGAACAGGAATTAGCGATTCGGTGCCGGGCAGGCTCACCAGTCCCCGCCAAAATCATCGGCATCGGCCCTGAGCGCCTTCAGACACTGTTCTCCGGTAAAGCCCCGGCGTGCCAGAAAAGCCATGGCTTTTCGCCTGACGGCAAAATCCATATCCTCCGGAGCGCCGTATTTCTTTTCGACAAGAGCCCGGGCCCGGGACACAAACTCTTCGTCGTCCGGTACCGGACACGCTTCCTGCTCCTCGGGATTCACCCCTTTTTTCAGGAGCTCCGCCCTGATACGGTGCGGGCCGTATCCCTTTCCGGAAAAATGCCGTACCGCCATTTCGGCATATCTGACATCAGAAAGATAGCCGAGTTCCGAGAGTCTCGCAATAACCCGATCCGTTGTCTCCCCGGCACTTCCGAACTTCCTGACAAGCTTTTCCCGGAGTTCCTTTTCGGAATGCTCTCTCAAAGCAAGAATATTAAGAGCAGCCGTATAAACTCTGTCAAAATTATCAGTTTCTTCCATAAAAACCTCAGAAGGCCCCCGGAAACTTTTTCGGGAAGCCATGAAACGAAAAAAGGGCATCAGAAACAGTCTGACACCCCTGAAAGACGATCATGCCGCTAGAGGCTCTTGACCGGACATTCCGTTTTACAGATCTTCGGGGATTTCCACCTTTTCAAACTCCGGAGCCACCTCGACATCATCGGAGCCTTCGCTGTCCTCGGAATATACCTCGCCCCCAACATCGGCAGTGGCATTGTAATCCTCCTTGTTGCTGTAGAACTCCCTGATTTTGGTCTCGATTTCATCACTGACATCAGGATGCTCGGCAAGATAGTCAATAACATTGCTCTTGCCCTGTCCGATCTTTTCGCCGTTATAGGAAAACCAGGCTCCGGACTTGACTATTGCCTTGATCTTGACGCCAAGATCGACAATCTCGCTGCCCTTGCTGATCCCCTTGTTATAGAGAATCTGGAACTCGGCAGACTTGAAAGGAGGTGCCACCTTGTTCTTTACCACCTTGACCTTGGTCTCATTGCCCAGAATATCTCCGTCCTTGGTCTTGATGGCAGCACCCTTTCTGATATCCAGACGCACCGAGGCATAGTACTTGAGGGCATTGCCGCCGGTGGTGGTTTCCGGATTGCCGAACATCACCCCGATCTTCATGCGGAGCTGGTTGATGAAAATGCACATACAGTTGGCCTGCTGCAGGTTGCCGGTCAGCTTGCGAAGCGCCTGGGACATGAGACGGGCCTGAAGACCAACATGGGACTCTCCCATATCTCCCTCGATTTCGGCCTTGGGAACCAGGGCAGCCACCGAATCAACCACAATCACGTCAACGCTGCCGGATCTTACCAGCATGTCGCAGATCTCCAGGGCCTGCTCGCCGGTATCGGGCTGGGAAACCAGAAGTGAATTCACATCTACCCCGAGACGGGCCGCGTATACCGGATCCAGAGCATGCTCGGCATCGATAAAGGCACAGGTTTTGCCCTTTTTCTGAGCCTGGGCAATGATCTCAAGAGTCAGAGTAGTCTTGCCGGAGGATTCCGGTCCGTAAATTTCCACAATGCGCCCCAGAGGAAGACCGCCGATGCCGAGGGCGATATCCAGGGAAAGCGAACCGGTGGAAACCGCTTCGATGTCGCTCATGAGCTTGTTTTCACCAAGTCTCATGATGGCTCCCTTGCCAAACTGCTTTTCAATCTGCTCCATTGCAGCCTGAAGTGCCTTAGCCTTGCTGTTCTTCTCTTCGTCCTTTTCTTTAGCTGCCATAATTATTTCCTTGTCAATACTAGCTAAAAAACTTAAAAACGGCCTTCAGTTAAACCTGACGGTATATACCTGAATCCTTCTCCCGACTGATAATCCGGCACCCTGTTTCGTGGAAAGCCGGCCCCGGCATTATAGCACCGTCCGCGGCGTTTTGCGGCCGCCGGCACCTGCCGGAATGCCCCGTGCCTGAATCCCGAATCCGCAATGCAACATTTCAGCGTCATTCAAAACTTCAAAGCATTGAACATTTATTGCTATTATACGTAGTTAATCTTCAATTGCAAATTATTTTTTAGTTTTGCCTCTACTTTTCCTTTTACCTTTACAAAAAATATAGATATCGGAGAGTGCTTTTATTACTGCGTATTTTCTGACAATTTCACGATTTCCCGGAAAATGCGCCAAACAGGTATGGAGTATCTTCCCCCTGAAGGCCCAGGCCAGCCAGACCGTGCCCACCGGCTTTTCCGGAGTGCCGCCTCCGGGACCGGCGATACCGCTCAGGGATACCGCAATGTCCCCCCGGGAATTTTTCAGAGCTCCGAGACACATTTCCCGGACAGTTTCTTCACTTACCGCTCCGTATATCTCAAGAGTATCCTCCCGCACCCCCAGCATTTCCGTTTTGGCTTCATTGGAATAGGTGACAAAGCCCCGGTCAAACCATTCCGAGGATCCCGGCACAGACGTAAGCGCCGCACTGACCAGTCCTCCGGTACAGGACTCGGCGGTTACCGCCCTGAACCCGACTCTCTTAAGCTCCGCCCCCGTGTCGCAGGCCATCTGCTCTATCACATAATCCAGAAAAACACCGTTCTGTCCCGAATCCGGCATTGCTGACTCCTGTATAAATATAACGGTTCCGGCATAATAAAATCCGGCTTCGGATTCAGAACCGCCCTGCCCTCCGAAACCTCCCCGACTCCCGAAATTTTACCGGGCCGGATTCTCTGGCACTTATGATCTTCCGGCCAGTATGCTAAACTTTGCACCGCCCGTTCCGAACCAATCAGTTAGGTTAGAAAAATCAAATGTCAGACAGCAATAATAATATCACTCCGCTGATGCAGCAGTATCTTTCCTTCAAAAAACAGTACCCCGATACTCTGCTTTTCTACAGACTGGGGGACTTTTATGAAATGTTTTTCGATGATGCCAGAAGAGCATCCGAGCTTTTGGATATCACTCTGACAAAACGCGGTACCATGAACGGACAGCCGATTCCAATGGCCGGAGTTCCCTACCATTCCGTGGACACCTATCTTGCCCGTCTCGTGGACAAGGGGGAAAGCGCCGTTATCTGCGAACAGATAGGCGATCCGGCCTCCTCCAAAGGGCCTGTGGAAAGAAAAATCACCCGAATAATCACTCCCGGAACGGTTACCGACGAAGCTCTTCTCAAGGAAAAACAGGATAATTTCATCGCCTGTCTGACCAGCGATCAGTTTGCCTTCGGTCTCAGCTATCTTAATCTTTCCACCGGAGATTTCTGCTGTCTTGAAGCCGAGAACATCACCGGGATTCTCGCGGTTCTCGAACGCCTGAAGCCCGCGGAACTCCTGTATTCCGAGGACTGCCGCTCCCTGGACGCCATCTCCGGATTCCGCGGACTCAGAAGACGTCCGGTATGGGAATTTGACTATGAAACGGCAAAACGCATACTGACCGGACACTTTAAAACCAAGGATCTGTCCGGTTTCGGCCTAGATGGCATTACCATCGGCATCTGTCCGGCCGGAGCGCTTCTCGGCTATGTCCGGGAAACCCAGAAAACCGCACTTCTTAACATTCGCTCTCTGCGTCTGGAAAGCAGAAACTCCCATCTTGCCATGGATGCCAGCACCCAGAAAAATCTGGAAATCACCGAAAATCTCCAGGGAGGCAGAGAGCATACCCTGCTTTCAGTTCTGGACCAGACTTCCACCCCCATGGGCTCCCGGCTTCTGCAGCGTTCCCTGCTGAATCCGGTGCGGTCCCGCCAGGAGATAAACCAAAAACTGGATCTCATTGAGGAGCTTCAGAGATGTTCGGAATCTGATACCCTTAGGGATTATCTCAGGGAAATCGGGGATCTGGAAAGAGTAACGGCCCGACTGGCCCTCAGCAACGTGAGGCCCCGGGATCTCTCAAAAATTCGCACTGCCCTTCAGGTAACCCCTCTTATACGGGAGCTTCTGAATTCTGCCAAAGGCCTGCTTTCCGAATATCAGAACAAACTGCCGCTTATTCCGGACATCAGAGAGCTTCTGGAAAAGGCAGTAAATGAAAACCCGCCCGCCGTCATCAGAGAAGGCGGTGTCATTGCTCCGGGATACTCTCCGGAACTGGACAGACTCCGCAGCATGTCATCGGGAGCCGAGGATTATCTCCGGGACGTGGAAATCCGGGAAAGGCAACGCACCGGAATAAACACTCTGAAGGTGGGCTACAACAAGGTTTCAGGCTACTATATAGAAATGTCCCGGACTCAGGCCGAACAGAACAGTCTTCCTGCGGATTATATCAGACGCCAGACCCTTAAAAACAACGAACGCTTTATAACCCGGGAGCTAAAGGAATACGAGGAAACCGCCCTCACCGCCCAAAGCCGGGCCCTGGCTCTGGAAAAAAAGCTTTATGACGATCTTATCGCCCTCATGCTGCCGCATCTGGAGGAACTTTCGGAGCTTTCATCGGGACTTGCCGCCATCGACATGCTCGCCGGACTGGCCAAGACAGCTCTTGAAAACGACTATACCCGTCCGGAATTTACCGACGGCACTGAAATCGCCATTACGAAGGGACGACACCCGGTAATCGAGCAGGCCGGCACGGCAGAATTCATTCCCAATGATATTTCGATAACCGATGCTCACAAGCTTCTTGTGATTACCGGACCGAACATGGGAGGCAAATCAACCTATATGAGGCAATGCGCCATTATTGTCCTTATGGCTCTGAGCGGTTCCTTTGTACCCGCGGAAAAAGCGATAATCCCTGACATTGACAGAATATTCACCAGAATCGGAGCCAGCGACGATCTGGCATCCGGCAGATCCACTTTTATGGTGGAAATGACGGAAACCGCGAATATCCTTCATAACGCCACGGAAAAAAGTCTGGTGCTTATGGACGAAATCGGGCGCGGCACCAGCACCTACGACGGTATGGCCCTGGCCTGGGCGGCTGCGGAGCATCTGGCAGAAGGAAACAGATCCTATACCCTGTTTTCAACCCACTATTTTGAGCTTACCGAACTCCCGAATGAAATTAAAACCGTCCGGAATCTGCATTTTTCAGCGGTGAAATCCGGAGAAAACATCGTATTTCTGCACAATGCCGAAGACGGTCCTGCTACCAGCTCCTACGGCATTGAAGTGGCTCAGCTGGCAGGAATCCCGAAAAAGGTAATCCAGACCGCCCGAAAACGCATGAAGCTTCTGGCCGGAAAAATAAGACCGGAAATCCCCGGAGACAATACAGAAACAAAGAACGGCAACAATGCGGGAGCAATCCCCGAAGAATACCGGAAGGTCATTGAGATCCTCAGGAATGTCAGACCGGACACGCTGACGGCCCGGGAAGCCCTGAACCTGATTTACGATCTGACCGAAGAAGTCAGCTACATCTGAACAGGAAAGACACCGCCTCCGAAATCTGAAAACGTAAAACCACGACATGCGGAGCCAAACCTGCCCTGCGACAAGGATCCGGGGAATTGCAAAGAGGATACTACTTTTTGCCGGCCGGCAGATATTTCATAGGATTTACCGTCTGCCCGCGATAACGGATCTCAAAATGTAGCCGCACCGATTTGGCTTCCGAATCCCCCATTTTTGCTATGACCTGACCTCTGGATACCTGCTGTCCCTCGCGCACCAGAATGGAATCGTTATGGGCATATGCGGACAGAAAATCATCATTATGACTGATGATGATAAGATTTCCGTATCCTCTCAGGGCATTGCCGGCATATACAACCTTTCCTCCGGAAGCCGCTCTGATATCGGAGCCCCTGCTTCCGGAAATATCAATCCCCTTGTTTCCGTGTTCCGAGCTTGAAAAACCTTCGATTACTCTCCCGCCGGCAGGCCACTTCCAGTTGACACTGCCCCGGGACTGGGTCGGGACTCTGACATCCTCCACCGCCCTGGTATTTTCCTTCCTTCTGCTGTCAGAGGCTGTCATGTCGGGGGCATTGTCAGTTCGGGGAACCGGAGGTCTCATGACAGAATTTGCCGGCCTGACCGGCTTCTGATCCGTTTTCCCTGTTTCCGGCTTTCCCGGAGGATTTACGGCCGGTGCCGAAACAGCTCCCGGAGCCGCCTGACGTGCCGGTTCGGTACGGGTAATCAAAACCGGTTTTTTACGGCTCACCACCAAAAGCTGCCCCACCATAATCGTGTAGTTAGAATCAATATCGTTGATCTGCACAAGTTCCTTAATGGGAACCCCGAACTTTCTGGAAATGGCATATACCGTATCGTTTTTCTGCACCCGATAGGTCTGAACCCCCACCCGGGACGGATCCAGAATAAGCACCTGTCCCCTGTAAATGTTATAGGGCTTATGAAGATTATTAATATATGCCAGGGTCTTCATGTCAATGTTATTCGCAAAGGCCACCGAATAAAGAGTATCCCCGGCACGTACCGTATATGTGCCGTTCTGAGCCTTCGAGGAACGGGAATCAGAAGCAAGATCCCGGGCTGAATAGCCGCTGCCGGTATATGTGGTGCAGGCTCCCATTGCAAAGGCCATAATTCCTGACATTGTCAAAATTGCAGTTCTTCGCAGCATTGTTCAGTCCTTTATCATGTAGTAACAGAAAAACACGGCCACCAGAACCAGTGTCAGCCATCCGATAATGTCGATATAACGCCTGAGCTTCTGTTCCATCCTGGCCCCGCCGAATTTTATTACCAGCGCAATCAGAAAGAATCTCAGGCCGCGGCCAAGAAAGGACACCAGTATAAACGGTATCAAATGAAGCTGGCCGGCCCCCAGTCCGAGCCCCGCCTGCTGCGAGGCAATCAGTCCGGAACAGATAGCAACGATTTTATAAGGCAGCGGGGTAAAGGATCCGATAATGATAAACAGGGCCCCATACCGGTGCAGGTACCCCGAGGCCCGGGCAACCGCGTCCTCATAGCCGAATCTGATTACAATATCCTGAATCCAGGGATCGTAAAGATAATACCCCAGGCCGTAACCCAGAACCGCTCCCAGAACCGAGGCCACTGTAGCCAGAAAAGCGTAGTGAACTGCCTTTTCCGGTTTGGCAAGACACATGGGTGCCAGCATAATATCCACAGGAATAGGCCAGAACACCGACTCTATAAAGCTGCTTCCCGTCAGAAAAACCGGTGCCATACGGTGTTTCGACAGGTTTATGCAATAGTCATAAATTCCGGTAAATAATTTCATAACAGGCTATATCATACTCGCCCAGTCTCCCAGATCATCAAGACTGTTGTAGGCTGTTAAATCAATATGCAGCGGCGTAACCGAAACATATCCGTTTTCCACCGCCCAGAAATCGGTATCGCTGTCACGATCCACGGGACTTCCCTGCGGTCCGACCCAATAAATGGGGACACCTCTGAGATCCTTGCTTTCAATGATGCTTTCGGCATTCTTGCGGCGTCCCAGCCGGGTTACCATAATCCCCTTAATCTGAGACAGCGGAAGATCCGGAACGTTCACATTCAGAATCTGCTGCCCGGGAAGCGGCGTTTCCTGAATTTTACGAAGAATCCTCATCACAAACGCGGCCGCAGTATCATAAAATCGGGAACCGCAGAGAGATACCGCCAGGGCGGGATAACGGCACCCGCGTCCTTCCATAGCAGCAGCCACGGTTCCCGAGTAGATAACATCATCACCCAGGTTGGCCCCCTCGTTAATGCCGGAAACCACCACATCAGGCCTGGGGTTCAAAAGAGAATTCAGTGCCAGATAAACACTGTCCGTAGGCGTTCCTCTGACAGCAGTAAAATGCTTTTTTAAAATCTCCTGGGTTCTCAGGGGATTATCCAGGGTAAGGGAATGACTGGCCGCACTCTGATTACGGTCCGGCGCCACCACCCAGGTATCCGGATACTCCGGGGATACCTGTTCATAGAGCCGGTTTATGCCTTCGGCATAAATGCCGTCATCATTGCTTATCAGAATTCTCATCAGCACTTATCCTTAAAAATAAGGGCCACGGCCTCCACGGCAATTCCTTCCTTTCTTCCGGTAAATCCAAGTTTTTCGGTAGTGGTTGCCTTGACATTGACGGCATCAGGATCAAGTCCCAGATCCCCGGCAATGTTTAAACGCATTTCATGCTCCACCGGAGCTATCTTCGGAGCCTGAGCCAGAATGGTAATATCAACGTTACTGAGCTTCCATCCTTTTTCCTGAACTCTTTGCCAGGCATCTCTGAGAAGAATTCTGCTGTCGATATTCAAAAAACGGTCATCATTGTCAGGATAGAGGCGGCCGATGTCTCCGAGCCCCGAAGCTCCCAGAAGGGCATCTGTAAGAGCATGAAGAACCACATCACCGTCCGAATGAGCTATTAATCCCTGTTCATAAGGGATTCTGACACCGCCCAAAGTTACCGGGCCTGTGCCCCCAAAACGATGCACGTCAAAACCATGTCCGACTCTGAATATCATCATCTCTCCTATCAGTCCATTTCCCTGAAAAACAGTTCTCCCAGAGCCAGATCCTGAGGCTCTGTGATTTTAATATTAAGACCGGAGCCCGGAACCAGCAACGGATGATAACCGGCATATTCCATGGCTGAAGCCTCGTCAGTCAGTACCTGTCCGTCAGCCATTGCCTTTTCATAGGCGGCAATAAGAAGCTTTCTGTTAAACATCTGCGGAGTAAGGGCCCTCCAGAGTCCGGCTCTGGGAACGGTTGCCGTAATAACGTTGCTGCCGTCCCCCCTCTTAACGGTGTCAGGAATTTTTACCGCCAGAATGCCGCCGTTGTCATTGGCGGCACCGGCAGCCAGTCGCTCAAGGTCCTCCATCATAATGCACGGTCTTGCCGCATCATGAACCATTGCATATTCCGCAGAGGCCGCCCGGAGACCGGCAAGAACACTGTCTCCTCTTTCGGCTCCTCCGGTAACGATCATAATTCTGTCATCCCCGGCCAGCGAAGTTTTTTCAAAAAAATGATCCTCGGGGTTAAGAGCCAGGACAATTCTCCCCAGACGGGAAAAACGCAAAATGCGCTTCAGTGTTTCCTCGAGAATGGTGCTGGAAGCAAAAGGAAGGTACTGCTTGGGACGATCGGCCTGCATTCTTTTTCCGATTCCGGCGGCGGGAATTACAACATCAATCAGTGAATTCATTTATACTCGGGAGCCTCCTGCCGGCTTGGAAAAATGACCCGGTAAAACTTCTCACCGGACTTAATCATTCCCAGATTCGAACGGGCAAGATTTTCTACGGTAGCAGATCCTTCGGTCTTTTTAAGAGACTCAATGTCAATTTTCATCATCATGTTGCGCTCCTCAAGACTTTTGGTATATTCCTTCGCCTGTCGGAGCTCCGCAGTAACCTGCTGATAACGGCGCAGTCCGTTGGGACCGTGTACCAGCGTGTGTCCGAGATAAATGATTACCAGAATTAAAATGACATTGATGTAGCGCATAACAAACACCCCGAAAACCGGAACATTATAATCCATGCCACCGGCATTTGAACATTATGGAGATAACATCCCCTGAAAAGGACTGATCCGAAAAACAAAAAGGGTGCCCCGAAAGCACCCCCGTTTTCTGAAAACTGAAAAACTCAGTATGACGTCAGAAGATTAGTTCTGGCCCTTAACAGCCTTGCGTCCGGCATAAGGAGCCTTTTCAGAACCAAGTTCTTCTTCGATGCGGATGAGCTGGTTATACTTGGCCATACGGTCGGAACGGCTCAGGGAACCGGTCTTGATTTGGCCTGCAGCGGTACCAACAGCAATGTCGGCAATGGTGCAGTCTTCGGTTTCGCCGGAACGGTGGGAAACGATGGCGGTATAGCCGGCCTTGTGAGCCATCTGGATGGCATCAAGAGTTTCGGAAAGGGAACCAATCTGGTTAACCTTGATCAGAATGGAGTTGGCAATGCCCTTCTCAATACCTTCCTTGAGGATGGAAGGATTGGTTACAAAGAGATCGTCACCAACGAGCTGGCATCTGTTGCCGATCTTGTCGGTAAGATACTTCCAGCCGTCCCAGTCACCTTCAGCCTGACCGTCTTCAATGGAAATGATAGGATACTGGTCACAGAGATCAGCCAGGAAGTCAGCCAGCTGATTGGAGGTGAAATCCTTACCTTCAGCCTTCATTCTGTAGAGCTTGGCTTCGGCATCATAGAACTCGGAGGAAGCGCAGTCCATAGCCAGGGTGATATCCTCGCCGAACTTGTAGCCGGCCTTTTCAACAGCTTCCTTGATGGCAGCCATAGCCTTGGCAGTACCGGCGAGCTTGGGAGCGTAACCGCCTTCATCACCAACAGTGGTAGGCTGACCGAGGCTCTTAAGAACCTTGGCAAGCTCGTGGAAAACTTCAGCGCCCATGCGGATTGCTTCCTTGACGGTCTTGGCGCCTACAGGCTGAATCATGAATTCCTGCATGTCCATGGACCAGGCAGCGTGAGCACCGCCGTTGATGATGTTCATCATCGGAAGAGGCATGGAGTAAACACCGTGAGTGCCGTTAAGATCGGAGATATGCTCGTAAAGAGGAACCTTCTTGGACTGAGCAGCTGCCTTTGCTACAGCAAGGGAAATGGCCAGAATGGCGTTGGCACCAAGATTCTTCTTGAAGGGATCGCCGTCCTTGTCAAGCATAACCTTGTCAACAGCACGCTGATCAACCGGATCCATGCCCACAATGGCCGGTCCGAGAATTTCGTTTACATTCTTAACAGCGGTAAGAACACCCTTGCCGCCAAAACGGCTCTTGTCTCCGTCACGAAGCTCGAGAGCCTCGCGAACACCGGTAGAAGCTCCGGAAGGAACTGCGGCACGGCCCATTGAACCGTCGTCAAGATAAACATCAGCTTCTACAGTAGGATTACCACGTGAATCAACAATTTCACGACCAATTACCTTAGTGATCTTAGCCATTATATATAAGTCCTCATGGGGGTTATAAGTAAAAGACTGCAAAAAGCAGTCATCTTAAATTCTGCACACGGGAAATAAGAAGATTATCCATACAGCAAACCGCTCACTCCCGACATGTGATTATAATGTCTCCCTCCTTAAAAAACAACAGATACGGGATGGTAAAATCCGAGCCTCCTCAAAATCCGGATCTGCCTAAAAACAGTCCCCCACAAAAACAAAAAACCCCGGGAGAAATACCTCGGGGCCTGAAAAATAAATCCGATCGCTACTGCGGGTTATGTCTCGTCTGAGCCTGATAATCCATGGCAGCCTTTATAAATCCGGAGAACAGCGGATGGCCGTCACGGGGAGTGGAAGTAAATTCAGGATGGAACTGCACTCCCACAAACCACGGATGATTAGGAACCTCCACGATTTCCACCAGCTGCCGGTCTGCGGAAAGCCCCGTTACTCTGAGACCTGCCGTTTCCAGCTGCGGCAGCAGGTTATTGTTAACCTCATAGCGATGTCTGTGTCTTTCGTAAATTTCCGGCTTTCCATAAAGCTCACGGACTTTGGATCCTTCGGCCAGATGACACTGCTGCGCTCCAAGACGCATGGTGCCTCCGAGATCCGACTCTTCGCTGCGTTCCTCGATCTTGCCTTCCTTGTTGACCCACTCGGTAATAAGACCAATCACCGGATACTGGCATTCTCTGTCAAATTCGGAAGAATTGGCACCGGTCATTCCCGCAACATCCCTGGCATATTCGATGATTGCCACCTGCATTCCCAGACAGATGCCGAGATATGGAATGTTGTGTTCCCTGGCATAACGGGCAGCAGTAATCTTGCCTTCGATGCCCCGGTTTCCGAAACCGCCGGGAACCAGGATCGCATCGATCCCCTCCAAAGTTTCCTCACCGTTGGTTTCAACGCTCTGGGAATCAATGTACCGGATCTTCACATGAACCCGGTTTTTAAGGCCGGCATGCTTCAGCGCCTCATTGACGGACTTGTAGGCATCCGGAAGCTGCACGTACTTTCCGACCATCCCGACAACAACCTCTCCTTCGCTGTTGGCCTGCTGATAAACCACCTGTTCCCATTCCGAAAGATCCGCAGGAGGACAGTCAATGCCAAAACGGGCAACGATAAAATCATCCAGGCCCTGATTCTTCAGCAGGGTGGGGATCTTGTAAATGGAATCCACGTCCCTCAGGGAAATTACCGCCTTTTCACCGACATTGCAGAAAAGAGCGATTTTTTTCTTTTCCGGTACCGGGATATTGGTATCGGAACGGCAAATCAGCACATCCGGCTGAATGCCGATACTGAGAAGTTCCTTTACAGAATGCTGAGTAGGTTTGGTCTTGATCTCGTTGGATGTCTTGAGATAAGGCACCAGGGTAAGATGCATGAAAATTGCGTTCTGTCTGTCAATCTCCACCGCCAGCTGTCTCAGAGCCTCCAGAAACGGCAGTGATTCAATGTCTCCTACCGTGCCGCCCACCTCGACAATGGCCACCTGATGTCCGTGGCTGCCCTGAAGAACCTTTTCCTTGATTTCATTGGTTATATGGGGAATAACCTGAATGGTTGCGCCGAGATAATCGCCATGACGTTCCTTCCTGATGACGTCAGAATAAATTCTGCCGGTGGTAAAATTGTTGTTCCTGGTCATTTTGGTACGTATAAAACGCTCATAATGCCCCAGATCCAAATCCGTTTCGGCCCCGTCTTCGGTTACAAACACCTCGCCATGCTGAATCGGACTCATTGTCCCCGGATCAACATTGATATAGGGATCCAGTTTAAGCATGGTTACGTCAATACCGCGGGCTTCCAAAAGAGCCGCCAGGGAACCTGCGGCAATACCCTTTCCAAGGGATGACACCACCCCTCCGGTAACAAAAATAAATTTAGTGTTTGTTTTACTGACCATAGAAAACCACATTTCTGAAAATAAAAAACAGCACAATCGAAGACATGGCTTCCGACTATGCTGCCAGGAACTAAACCGTACCTATTTTATCAAATGAGCCGGGATTCAACAACCAGGATTGGAGTCAGAAGACAAAAACCCGGAACTGCCATCCGAGTCTAACGGCAGGAGGGACGGGACAGGCGCTCCTTTTTCATGTAATACAGCAGATCCTGATCTGTCAGAGTATTGACAATATAAAGACTGACCTCCGATTTGCAGGTACCGTCGCTGCCGCAGTTCTTGCAGGCATCCTTCACTCCTTCGCTGAAAGCGATATACCTGGAACAAAGGGGATGCACATCACTGTGAGCTTTGGTGCAAAAGGCTCCGGCCACGTTAAATCCCATGCAGAAAAATACCAGCGCTGACACCGCAGCAAGTTTGAAATATTTCATCCTGTTTCCTCAAAATCATCAGCAATAAACATTTACGGAAGTATAACGAAAAACGGCAGAAACGGTTACAGAATCTCCGCATGCCGGGCATCCTGTCCGGTTTTCTCAAAACAGACTGTATTTCTGATAAAATACCGCTTTCTGAAATCACATTCCGGCAGATCCGGATAACAGAAAGTGCCTGAGTTACGGAGGAACGGCAATGTCAGACAGTGCGGTACTGACGTACCATCTTGATATGATAACAGCACTTGGAACCGCCACGGCTATTCTCATAGCCGGTCATTTCCTGAAAAAAATCGTGCCTTTTCTCAAAAGATTCTATATTCCGTCCCCGGTTATCGGCGGCGTGGTTTTTGCCCTGTTAACCTTCGCTCTTCATGAATTCCGGATATGCGAATTCACTTACGACTCTGAACTCAGAGAATTGTTCATGATGGCCTTCTTCACCAGCATCGGATTTATGGCTTCCGCAAAAATGCTGACACGGGGAGGAATCGGGGTATTTCTTTTTCTCATATGTTCGACACTCCTGATAATCTGTCAGAATCTGGCCGGCATTTCCATCGCCTCACTGTTCGGAGAGCCCCCTCTTCTGGGAATTGCCGCCGGTTCGGTCTCTCTTTCCGGCGGACATGGCACTTCTGCCGCTTTCGGCCCCGAACTTGAAAAATGCGGGCTGGCCGGAGGACTTTCAATATCAGTGGCCTGCGCCACCTTCGGACTGATTGCCGGCTCAGTAATCGGAGGTCCGGTGGGCAAGCTTCTCTTGGCAAGACACCGGATATCCTGCAAAAACCAGGACTCCGCATACGAAGGAGTTCCGGACAACGGATCTGCCGCGGTTTACCCCGCAACCGAACAGTCTCTTTTCAGGGCCGCTCTCATCATATCCCTGGCGGTCCTGGCCGGATGGCTTGTTATAAAATGGCTTGCCGGCATGAACATTACTCTCCCGTCCTACCTGGGACCGATGGTGGCAGCCTCGGTTATCCGTAACATTGCGGATCATACCGGTCATAATATTGCCATCCCTTCCATTGATGAGTCCAGTATAAAAGCTCCAAATTCGACACACCCACACCCTACCCACGATCTGCAAAATTTCCAAACTCGTACTGATTTTTGAAAATTTATGCCTA
>CACYPY010000008.1 GCA_902776415.1 uncultured Ruminobacter sp. | reverse complement strand
CTGGTTAGAATGCCTGCCTGTCACGCAGGAGGTCACGGGTTCGAGCCCCGTCCGTTCCGCCACTCATGCAGCGGGGTACCTTACGGTATCCCGTTTTTCGTTTTTGGTACTTATCGGATATTGTTTTATACCGCGTGCGTCCCCGAAAAGCTATAACAGGAAATATTTTTATTAAAAATAATACTTGGTAAATACTTTGTGATTAATAAAGTTTTTTAGCGTTGTATAATTTTCAGTATTTCACAGTTTTTAATAGTTTTGCCTCTCTGATTTTCGTTAAAATGTTTCATGAGACTGATACAGTCATTCTTTGGATAAGCAAGTAATATCCTTATAGCTTCCATGAATTGTCCGTGTGTGAAAATCATAATTATACTTTCAGGTCTTTCTTTGACCTTTGTGATAAGTTTTCTGGCTCGTTCAATCATATCTGAGAAAGATTCCGCACCGTCTCCGTCCCGGTATTCCGGATTCATTTTTTCCCAATAGCTCATTACCCACGGCTTTCTTTCCTCAGGAGTTGTATTGAAGCATTTTCGGGGACTGAGGTAGGTGAATTCCTGAATATCCGGCCATTCTTCTGCGGGAGTATCTGGGAACTTCAAAGATAATGGTTCGGCAGTTTCCCTGGTTCTGGGATAAGTGCTCCACACAATAAGATCGGGAGCCTTCGTGATGCCATCCGCAAGTTCCTTGGCCTGTCTTCGTCCGATATCCGTGAGATTGTTTCCAGCCGGGGTTGTGGTTCTTTTTCCGGCATTTCCAATGCTTTCGGCATGTCTCACAAGAATGATTTCCTTTTTCATAATGACTCCTGACAGCGAATTATGGTTATGATTATACGCCTTAAGTCGGTATTTTTTGTATAATCCTATCCTTAGTTGCGGGAGGACTATTTATGAAGTCATTATCCATATCAGAACAGAATATGCATCTTAAGGGGGTTTCCAGAACCTTTGCACTTACAATTCCCTGTCTTCCCGAGGAATTAAGGGACTGGGTGGGAAATGCTTATCTGCTGTGTCGGATAGCTGATACGATTGAAGATGATCCGAAACTGGACATGAACAGTAAAACAAAGTATCTGACAGAATTTGCCGGTATTCTTTCCGCCCCTGTTCATGTTGAGGAATGGACTAATGAGATTTGCTCTCTTGTGAAGGATTCGGCCACAGAGGCAGAGAACCTGTTAATGGCGGATATTCCGCTGGTTGTTGGCCGTTACTGTTCATATCCGTTGGCTGTTCAGAGAATTCTCAGAAGAGGCATTGTCATAATGTGCAAGGGCATGGGGCAGATTGAAAGGTGGAACAGGATTGATTCTCTGGATGAAGTGGATCATTACTGTTACAGCGTGGCAGGAGTTGTTGGTGAGATACTCGTTAATCTTTTTGCAGAATATTCCCGGGCTATCAAAAGGAGACTTCCCAAACTGGCTCCTCTGGCAGTATCATTCGGTGAGGCTTTGCAGCTGACAAATATTCTCAAAGATGTCTGGGATGACGCCCGAAGAGGAGCCAGATGGCTTCCCATTTCATATGATGATCCCGAACAGCGCAGGGAAGCCACCAGAAAATATACATCAGTGGCTTTCGGGCATACCATGCAGGCTCTTCAGTTTATAAAGCTTATTCCCCGTACCGAAAGAGGTATTCGCAGATTTTGTCTGCTGGCTTCCGAAATGGCCGTAATGACGCTGAGAAATATTTACGAAAATCCGCTTTTTCGGGAACCAAAGGAGATTAAAATCAGTCACAAGGATGTAAGAACCTGCTTTGTGGTTACCTCTGTATGTGCCTGTAGCAATATTCTTCTTAACATTGTGTTCAGCCGTCTGGCAGGGCGGGAAATGAAGCCGGAATTCAGAGACCCTGTTGCGCTGATGAATAAGGTAAGTTTTTGGGAATCAAAAAACACCGCAGACTGCAGTTTTGATTCCTGTAAGGCCTGATATAGGAGTATAAGATGTTTTTTAAGCCTGTTAAATTGACTTTGTGTGTACTGGTTGCCGGTTTGGCATTCTGCGGAAGCACGGGGTATGCGGTAGCCGGGGAGAATGAAGCACAGGAACAAAAGTCTCCTGATTTCTATGCAACACCGGAAGAGCTCAGAGATGCCGCCGCAAAGGTTACCAGGGAGTTTAAGGAAGGTGAGAACTACAAGGTTATTCCTGGAATGAAGCTTTCGGACCACAAACTGGTTACGGAATATTTTTCTTTTTACTGCGGCCATTGCCACGCCTTTCTGCCTCTGATTCGTCAGGTTCGCGATGCCTTGCCCGATGATGTGGAATTTACCCAGAATCCGGTTCATTATCTGGGAGGTCCTATGGGGCCTGAACTTCAGAAGGCTTATGCGGCATCAGTCAATCTGAATGTTTCCGAAGCTTTTGTTACCAAACTTGATGATGAGATATTCAATAAGCAGAAGATTCCGCAGAATCATGACGATGTTGTGAAGGTTTTTGAGGAACTGGGGGTTCCGGCACATACTTTTGAGGCTCAGTATAAATCATTTCCTGTAAACACGATGTCTGCTCAGTATCGTCAGAATACCGAGGATGCGAAAATTCAGGGAGTTCCGGCGGTGGTGATAAACGGCAAGTATATAATTATAGCCAAAGGTGTTGACGGTATTGCGGAGTATTATGCTCTTGTTAGGTACCTTCTTGATCTTGATGATAACGGACAGGATGCCAATACGAAAGCAGAGAAAGCCAAATAGCAATTTAAACTTAAAAAGCAACAGTAACAGGGCCCGAGAATATCGGGCTTTTTTGTGTCGGAGTTTGTCAGCTGATTTAAAGGATGACTGACCGGTTTTTCTCAGATCCGTTGCAGAAGGACTCAAGGCTGCGCAAGCGGCGAGCTACCCTTTGTTTTTCGGAGGTCGGGAATCAGTGTCGCAAGAACTCTCTTGTTCGTTTTTCATTTTAGAAATTCTCTCATCCTTTTCCTGCCACAGTTTTTTGAGCCAAAGGGTGAAACGTCTTTTAAACTGCTTGTCTGCGAGATAACTCCCGCGAAGATCATCGGTAATTTCAATCTCATTAATGCTTATGCACACTTTTTTGAGCCTGCCTTCGAGAAAATCCCGAAAAGGAGTATTCTGATTTTCCGGATAGCTGAGAGTAACATCAAGAATCTTGTTAAACTGATTTCCCAGACTTTCAATAGCTATGGCTATGGTTGTGGGTTTTGTCTGCATCAGATGTTTGTACGGAGAATTGGACAGGTCCCTTTTTTCAGGTGTAAAACGAGTTCCTTCAGGGAAAATCACCATCATGGTGGGCACTCCGGAAAACTTTTTGCAGGCTTCTCTTGATGTTTCGATATCTGTAAATCTTTTATCGGGATGCTTAATGAGATATGCCCTGGAGTATCTTCTCAGAAACGGCATGTCCAGTCCCCAGCAGGCAAGTCCCACAAAGGGAACAAAAAGAAGCGAATGTTTCAGAAAAAACTTGGGAACCGGCCGCTGATCCGCAAATACTGCAGCCAGTACCAGAGTGTCAAGCCAGCTGATATGATTGGAAATAAGAATATAGGAATCCTGAAATTCAGGACGGATTGTCGTGTCTTTGACCCATTCTGTTCTGTTTGTTATTCCCATGATGCTGCGAATGCGGTAAAGCCACCACCGCATGCATCTGTTTGCAGCTTTAATAAAAAATTTATGCCAGTGTCCAAAAAGCAGGATCCTGATAAAGGCCACGGCACAGATGGCAAGTGATACCATGGCGGTACACATGATAAGAAGAAAAAGGTTCACCCAGATCTTTAACCAGGCCGGCAGAAAACTTAACATATAAAGCCCCATTATATTTCGGTTATATTTTACCGGAGATAGCAGTCGTTGTGTAAATTTAATGTAGTATTTCAGATTTATGGCTGTCAGGTGTTTTTTGGTAAATATTCATCGGATCACCGAGACGTGCAAAAATGATGGTAAACCGTATATGTTTCGTTTCTATTGTTGTAAAATGCATGGTGCGTGACCTGTTTTGTGCGGTATTCGATATTATGCATTCCGGGGCCTGGCTGTCTTTTGATCCCGTTGAGCCGCATAGTTTCCGAGGTTTGCTGCGGAGCTCCGGTCAGGCGGACTTGTATACTGCTTGAATTTTGAAAAGTTTTTACCTGAAGCAGCAGGGTTGTATAAGTAGGTATTACTATGGCTGGTAAAGAAATTACTAAGTTTATCTGGTTCAATGGCAAGTTTGTTCCATGGGAAGATGCAAAAGTCAGTGTTATGACTCACGCTCTTCATTACGGTACTGCAGTTTTTGAGGGGATCCGTGCGTATAAGACCAATAACGGCACTGCAGTTTTTCGGCTTAAGGAGCATATGCAGCGTTTCCGCAATTCCGGCCACATATACCGCATTGAAATTCCGTACACTGTTGATCAGCTTTGCGAAGCGGTATGCGATACCATCAGGGAAAATCATGTTGATTTCGGTTACATTCGTCCTCTTTCGTTTATTGGTGATGTTGGGCTTGGTGTAAAGCCTCCCAAGGATGCGGAAATCAATACCATAATAGGTATTGTTAAATGGGGGGCGTATCTCAGTGAAGAAGGAATGAGAAAGGGGGTTTCCGTAGGAGTTTCCTCGTGGCGCCGTCTGGCTCCTGATACCATTCCCACCGGAGCAAAAGCCGCTGGCAACTACCTGTCTTCCCTTCTGATTTCGAACGAGGCCAAGGAGCATGGCTATGACGAAGGGATAGCTCTCGACGTTAATGGCTATCTTTCCGAAGGGTCCGGTGAGAATATTTTCCTGGTGAAGGATGGTGTTCTCTATACAGCCCCCATTACCTGCGGTCTCTTGCCAGGCATCACCAGAGATACCGTAATTAAGCTGGCCCGGGACAGAGGTTATCAGGTTCAGGTTGAGCAGATTCCAAGAGAGGCTCTGTATCTTGCTGACGAGGTATTCATGACCGGATCGGCTGCCGAGATTACCCCGGTCCGCGCGGTTGACGGCTATGAGATCGGATCAGGCTCCCGCGGTGCGATTACAGAGGACTTGCAGAAGGCTTTCTTCGGTCTTTTCAGCGGGGAAACTGAAGATAAATGGAACTGGCTGTATCCCGTGAAGTAAAAGGGACACCGTTCGGTTTTTTTATGACAGTTTGAAGCCAAAAGCTTTTCATACAGGCTTTTGGTTTTTGTTATTTAAATTTTGATGCGAATCAGAATTATTAATCAGGAGAATACAAATGCCCAAATATCGTTCCAGTGTGACATATGAAGGAAGAAACATGGCCGGGGCCAGGGCTTTATGGCGTGCCACTGGCATGAAGGACGGTGATTTCGGGAAGCCGATCATTGCTGTTGCCAATTCCTTTACCCAGTTTGTTCCGGGCCATGTTCATCTTCATGATATCGGACAGCTGGTGGTCAGGGAGATTGAAAAGGCCGGCGGTATAGCCAAGGAATTCAACACCATTGCCGTTGATGACGGTATTGCCATGGGGCATACCGGCATGCTTTATTCTCTCCCCAGCAGGGAGATCATTGCCGACAGTGTCGAGTACATGTGCAACGCCCATAAAGCTGATGCGCTGGTGTGTATATCCAACTGCGACAAGGTTACACCGGGAATGCTGATGGCGGCCATGCGCCTCAACATTCCGACTATCTTTGTTTCCGGAGGCCCGATGGAGGCCGGTAAATCCGAGAAGCCTGTCGGAGGCCGTACCAAGCTTGATCTTATTGATATTATGGTAATGGCTGCCGACAGACATATTACCGATGAGGAAATCAATGAGGCGGAAAATTTTGGCTGTCCTACCTGCGGTTCCTGCTCGGGAATGTTTACTGCCAATTCCATGAACAGTCTTACAGAGGCTTTGGGACTGTCTCAGCCGGGCAATGGTTCGCTGGTGGCTACTCATGTATTCCGGAGAGAGCTGTTTGTAAATGCTGCTCGCAGAATAGTGGAGATGGCCCGCGCCTGGTATGAGCATGATGATGCATCCGTGTTGCCCAGGTCAATTGCCACGAAGGATGCATTTGAAAATGCCATGACTTTGGATATCTCCATGGGCGGTTCCACAAATACCGTGCTTCATCTTCTGGCTGTGGCTCAGGAGGCCGGGGTTGACTTTACAATGAATGACATTGACAGATTGTCCCGCAGGGTTCCCCATATTTGCAAGGTTGCTCCTTCCACATCAAAATATCATATGGAGGATGTGCATCGGGCCGGCGGAATTATGGGAATTCTGGGAGAACTGGATCGGCAGGGGCTTATTCATCAGAATGCCCGGACGGTACTTGGTATGACGATGAAGGAACAACTGGACAGATATGATGTGCTCAGAAATCCTGATGAGGCTGTTTCCAGACTCTATAGTGCCGCCCCCGGAGGGAAGGTGACCATTGCTCCTTTCTGTCAGTCCTGTACTTATCCGGAGCTTGATCTTGACAGGGAACAGGGCTGTATAAGAAACAGAGAACATGCATACAGTCTTGATGGCGGTCTGGCTGTTCTTTACGGTAATCTGGCGGTAAATGGATGTATAGTGAAGACAGCCGGAGTGGATGCCTCAATTTATAAATTCTCAGGACCGGCCGTGGTTTATGAGAGTCAGGAGGAAGCCGTAGACGGCATTCTTAATGGTGGGGTTAAGGCAGGAGATGTGGTTATTATCCGTTATGAAGGCCCCAAGGGCGGTCCGGGCATGCAGGAAATGCTGTACCCGACTTCATATCTGAAATCGGTCGGACTCGGCAAGGAGTGTGCTTTGATAACCGACGGGCGCTTTTCCGGAGGTACTTCAGGACTTTCCATCGGCCACGTTTCCCCTGAAGCGGCAAATCAGGGCAATATCGGTCTCATCAGGTCAGGAGACATTATCGACATTGATATTCCAAACCGCAGCATCGGAATCAGAATATCTGATGAGGAGCTGGATTCCCGCCGGGAGCAGATGAATGCGCTGGGGGACTGTGCGTGGAAGCCTCTCAAGAGAGACCGAGCCGTGTCTGGTTCTCTGAAGGCATACTCCGCACTGGCAGCTTCTGCGGATAAAGGCGGAGTACGTGATCTCGGTAAACTGGGCTGATTGAATATTTTGTGAGACAGTGCAGCAGAGAGCTGTTAACAGGGCAGGGGCTTTCCCCTGTCCGGATATTAAGGATAAATACAAAATGGAACAACCGACACCGGAACAGTATGTCAGAAAGATACTGTTATCTCCAGTATATGAAATAGCAAAAATTACTCCTTTGCAGAGAATGGACAAGATGAGCGAAAAGCTTGGGATCAATGTTATCCTTAAGCGAGAGGATCGTCAGATAGTTCATTCCTTCAAGTTGCGTGGTGCCTATAATAAAATTGCGGGTCTTTCAAAGGAAGCTCTGGCACGAGGTGTTATTGCAGCATCCGCAGGAAATCATGCCCAGGGAGTGGCTCTCACGGGAAATCGGCTGGGAATTAAGGCAACCATTGTTATGCCGAATTCCACACCGGATATAAAGATTGACGCCGTGCGGAGATTTGGCGGCAATGTGGTTCTTTTCGGATCCACGTTTGACGAAGCGTATGCGGAGAGCAAGCGTCTGGCTGATGTTAATGGCTATACCCTGATTCCTCCGTATGATGATCCCGATGTGCTTGCCGGTCAGGGAACAATAGCACAGGAAATTATTAAGCAGAACAGCCATATCACACATGTCTTTATACAGGTCGGAGGTGGCGGGCTCGCTGCCGGAATGGCTATTTACATTAAGCAGATCAGACCGGACATAAAGGTTATTGCAGTTGAGTCCGAGGGCAGTGCCTGTCTCAAGGCTGCTCTTGATGCAGGCGAGCCGGTGACACTCGATAAGGTTTCTCTGTTCGCGGACGGAGTTGCAGTAAAGAGAATCGGTGATGAAACCTTCAGAATTCTTAAGGACAATGTTGATGACATAGTTCTTTGCTCAAACGATGAAATCTGTGCGGCAATGCGGGATATTTTTGATGATACCCGCGCCATTTCAGAACCCAGTGGGGCTTTGTCGCTGGCCGGTATCAAAAAGTACATGCAGGCTCATCCGGATCTCAGGGGAAATCCTGACATTACCATGGCGGCGATACTTTCGGGAGCCAATCTTAAATTTCATACTCTCAGATTCGTCTCTGAACGCTGCGAAGTCGGTGAACGTGCGGAAGGAATTCTTTCGGTAAAGATTCCGGAGAAAAAGGGGGCTTTCCTTGATTTCTGCAAAAGGCTTGGCGGCCGTTCGGTAACAGAATTTAACTATCGCTATGCCGATCCGGAAGAGGCAAGAATTTTTGTCAGTGTTCACCTTACAAACGGTGACGAGGAGCTGAATGCCATTATTGATGGGTTGCGGGCCGGTGGCTATGAGGTTACCAATATGACCGACAACATTCTGGCCAAGAACCATGTCCGCTACATGATAGGAGGTCATCCTCAGAAAACTCTTACCGAAAAAGCCTATGTGTTTGAATTCCCGGAGGTAAAGGATTCTCTTTTGAGATTTCTGGAAACTCTCGGAACAAGATACAACATTACTTGCTTTCACTATCGGAACAGGGGAATGGAGTTTGGCAGCGTGCTCTGCTGTTTTGAACTGAAGGACAGCGATATTGATGTCTTTAACAGGCATCTCGAAGAGTTAAATTATGACTGCCATGAGGTTACTCAGGATCTGTCATATGTTCAGTTCCTCAATCCGTAATATTGCTTTTGCTGCCTGCGGGATTCTTGTTGCGGAAGCCGTTTGGGCCGGATCTGATGTTCTGGCAACCTGGAAGCTCACCGAACGTCTTCCGGATCGTATCAGATTTGTAAAGGACGGCGCCACTTTGACAGTGGCTTTTGATTCAGATGCAAAGAAACATTTCAGTGCAGCCAGGTCATACGCTCAGGCTTTGATGGATTCCCTGCACGGCAGGGATCTGAGGCCTCTTCCGGCTGTGAAAGGCTGGGAGTTTTCCTTTGCCGGTACCTTGGGGTGCGCACTGGCTGTTTCTGATGACAATGATCATTACACAATAACAATTCTTTGCGGTTCGGCGCCACAGGAAGAGATTTCGGAACTGCTGACAATTGCGGAAAAGCAGCTTTCCAAAAAACAGTAAACCATCGGGAAAACAGGAAATAGGCAGGGAGTTTCTTCCTGCCTATTTTTACGCTGGTTTGTTATAATGATCATATTAATTAAAGGTAGAAGCCAGCCATGAGAGATAAAAACAAAATCATAGATAATGAACCGGAAAAAGTGTCGGAATCGGTACAGACAGATATGAAGACATCGGATGCCATTGCGGATACGGATAATTCCGGGAACAGTATTCCGGAAGCTGATATTAAGTCAGCCGGTGAGCGCTCATCTTCTGAAGAAAATATCATCACGAACGTCAGAGATAATGATATCCGGGTAGAAATGCTGGAAAAGTCGGTCAGACGGCTCCGAATGGGGCTGATGATCGGAGCTGGTCTGGGAGTGCTGTTTTTTATTTCCATAGGGGGGCTTTGGATTCAGAATTCAGATTTACACAGGCGGCCGCTTCCCAAAAACTACGACAGTGCCATTATCGAGCTCCAAACAGAGAATCAGGAATTTCAGAATCAGCTGAACAGAATGTCGTCCGCTGCAAGAAAGGAATTTCAGACAGATATCCGGTCCTCGGAGGCACGATTAATCGGACAGGTGAACAACCTCAGGAGAGAACAGGAACGTATGGCCATGGATCTGAGAGAACTCAGAGATCGGTCCGGCAGCAAAACGCCCGATGAAGTATGGCAGCTTTACGAGGCGGTGTTCCTGATAAATATTGCTGATCGCAAGGTGCAGGCAGATCAGGATTATGTTACAGCCAAAACTCTTCTTCAGAGTGCCGATGATCTGATAAAGGGGCTTGATGACCCTCGGGCCAGGGATCTTCGTGCGTCACTGGCAAAGGACATTAATGTTCTGGGGAATATGCCGCGTCTCGACAGGGAGGGCATGATGCTTCGGCTGCAGGAACTGGTGAACAATGTGCCGCTTTTCCCTCTTAAATCTCTTAAGAATGTTGCTGTGGAAAACAGCGGCAGGAAGGGCGTTTCAGGGGATTTTTCCGAATGGCGTCAGAATCTTATGAATTCGGTGGAAGACTTTATGGAAAGCTTTATCACCGTGAGAAAAAAACGCCCTGATGATCCCGAGCTCATGGATGTCAGCAGCGAGGCCAGTCTCAGAGAGAATATTGAAAGCTATATTCTTACTGCTCAGATGGCTTTCTATCGCGGAGATCTTTCCCTTTTTCAGAAGAGTCTTGAAAGAGCTGATTATCTGATTGCCAGATATTTTGACAACACCGATAAGGTGGTTATGAATACCAGAGAACAGATTCGTCTTTCTCTTGCTCCGGTGGACAATATCACTCCGCCATCGCATCTTGAAAGTCAGGTTACCATGCGCAATTACCTGAAGCTGACCGACAGCAAAGACAGATAATGCTGGATTATGTTTATAGGGATGTAAATGATTAAGTTTATTACCATACTGGCCCTGATTGTTGTTTTGCTGTTTCTTGCTCCGATGATTTCCGGAAATCAGGGACTCCTGCATATTGAAATTGCTTCCTATGTTATAGAAACCAGTGTGGCAGCCGGCATTGTCATTCTCCTGGTTTTTATGCTGCTTTGCTATCTGTTACTGGGTATTGCAGGATGGCTTCTCGGAGTGAAGGGAGGGCTTTTATCCTGGTTTAACGAATCACGCACCCGTTCTGCAGACAGAAAACTGGCAAGGGCGGTCAGGGCCTATCTTACGGGGGATTTCGAACAGGCTCAGGACTGTGCCGAAAAATCATTAAAGTGGTCTTCGGTTCCTGAAGTTTCAAGACTTCTGGCGATAGCAGGGGGCTACCGGAGCGGAGATACCGACCGAGTGATTCGAGGTTATGATTTGGTTAACAGCGACAATGTTGACGATCATTTTGCGGTATGTCTTTTCAAAGCACAGGAATTCATTGCCAGGAAAGAATGGAGTTCTGCTCTCCGTATTGCAGAGGCATTGCGAAATACCTGCAAGGACAATCACCAGGTTAACAGGGTGTATTTTGATGCTCTGGTGGCTCTGGATCGGTATGCGGAAATAGAAGAAAATCGCGAGCTTTTTATGAGGGAGGGATTACTTGATGACGGCAATTACTTCCGGCTTATTTCGAGTCGTATAGTAAAGGAAGTTAAATATCATAATGATGTCGGGGTACTCAAGCAGATGATGAAGGATTTGCCCCGCGACATTTCCGGACGTACGGAAGTAGTTTTGGCATTTGCAGAACGATTTCTTGAACTCGGAGAGGATGATCGTGCCTTTAAGATGACGGCAGCACTTGTCAGAGATGTCGGAAACAGAGAAAAAGTTTTTTCCGGTATTGCGGCATGGCGGAGCGGGGATCGGAGAATTCTGGAACTTCTTAATGAGCTCAGCCAGGAAGAAAAATCCTTTAATCATCTGGCGGCGAAAGCCAATATGCATCTTGTACTAAATGAACCCGAGAAAGCCCGTGAGCTTTATGATGTGCTTGTTCGGGAGGATCCCCGTCCTCTCTATTATATCAAGCTTGGGCAGTGTTTTCAGAATTCCGGCAGGACTGAACAGGCCGCATTGTTTTATCAGGAGGCTGCGAAGCTTGCTTATCTGGCATAGCACAGGAATTGGACGGACCGGCAAATCTGAATTTTGGATATTTATCTGATATGGATTTTGACTATTCGCGCACTAAATTGTACGAGCACCGCTACCTGGAGATTAACAAAGCCCGAATACGGCGTGCTCTTTGCATGATGAACTCCAAATGTCAGGAGATTTTTAATCTTGTGCCGGTTCTTCTCCATTACAATCACCTTGCAGTTCCTTCCTACGTTGATGATTCACCCGATGGGACAGTCGTTCCGCATGGCATAAAGGGCTTCGAGCTGTCACCTGAACAGCAGTCATATATCTCGTCATTGAGCGGCAGTTCCGGGTATTTTTCGATAATTTCCCGTGATGAATCCATTCTGGCTCTTTACTGCATGGGCAGTACCTCGTCAATTGGTCAGGAGCCGAAATCAGATATTGATTACTGGGTTTGTGTTTCCCGTCATATGAGCGCTGAAAGGATTGCTCTTCTTGAGAAAAAATGTGAGGTTATCCGGCAGAAAGCTGCGGGAGACGGGGTGGAGATAAACCTGTTTATTGTGAAGGAGGATCAATTTACTAATCCGCAGAACGATCAGCGCACAGATGAGGAAAGCTGCGGCAGTGCCCAGAAGCTCTTTCTTCTTGATGAATTTTATCGCAGCTCCGTGTATCTGGGCGGGCAGAAACTGGTTTGGATGCTTGTTCCGAAAGAGCAGGAAAAAAATTACAGTCAGTACGTGGAAGGTCTTTTTAAACACCGTATCATAAAGAAGGATGAATGGCTTGATCTGGGCAGTGTCGGAAAAATTCCGGTGGATGAATATTACGGTTCGGCATTGTGGCTTCTCTACAAGGGAATAGATTATCCTTTTAAAGCCGCTCTCAAAATTATGCTGATGGAGGTTTACAGTTCCGAGTATCCGGATACAGAGCTGTTGTCCATCCTCATAAGGGATTCCGTTCAGAATAATGATGGTTATGTTCCGGAAATGGATTCCTACTACAGATGTTATCTTAAAATTGCCCAATATCTGAAAACTCAGAAAGATTCCCAAAGGGAGTATCTCTTAAAGCTTTGTTTTTATTTCAAAATTTCTTCCGGTCTTAAGGCTGTTTCTGATTGTGATATCCGGGCGGAACGAAAAAAGATGTTTTACAGTCTTCTCAGAGAATGGAACTGGACCGAAAAAGAACAGTCTTTCATAGATGAAAGATTTCGCTGGCATATCAACGACGTGCGTCGGGTTTACGACCTCCTGTTTGAAAGTATGATGCGGAGTTACCGGGCTCTGCTAAATTTCGGTCTCAGGAATAACATAAAGGATGCCATTCGCTTTCGGGATATCAGGGTATTAAGTCGCAAGCTTTATACGGCATTTGATACATCTCCGGGAAAAATCAAGATATTTAACCTGAATATTGGTCAGATTTCGGCAGAGAGCAATGTCACTTTTGTTGAGGTCGGTAATTCTGAAGTGTGTCGCAACGGCTGGTATGTATATGCCCTGAGACGTCCGGATCATGTGATTATCAGTCAGAACAAACCCCTGGCATTTTTTCCGGATCTGGGGTCTGCCGTTGTGGAATGCTGGATTAACGGAATGATATCTCCAAAGACAACCATATGCGTTCATTCAGAAAACGCGATGCTTACCGGAGAAAGAATTCACCTGTTTGTAAAAGACCTTTACAGGGCTTTTCCGCAAATATCCTGCAAAATCTCCCATGAAGAACTGCTCAAACCGGAAATGGTACGTGAAGTTGCAGTATTTGTTAATCTTGAGAAGGACCCGGCCAAAGAACTGATGCGGAAGGGGGAGAATAATATAAATGTTTCGAATATTTTTTCAGCAGGCAGTAGCAAGGTTTCCCTGGTAGGATCGGTAATAATGGTATTGAGAACCTCATGGAACCAGTTTTTTGTAAACAGCTACACTGAAACGGATACGAATCACTGCATTACAGATTTTGTAAAGGATGTGGGCAGTTTTTTTCACAGAAAGGAACACTCCACAAAATCTCTGATGTTTTTTCAGTACGGAAATGAGCTTGAGGTTTACATCCGGGCCGGGATGCTGGAAGTTCTTGAAAAGATAAAAAACTGTATAAATTATCCTGATGAAGGAGGTTTTAAGGTTAATATCACGGGAATTGATTATGTTATTTCCTGTAATTTCCAGGGGCTTTCGGTTACTTTGGGAGATAATGAAATTCCCCAGGATCCGAAAGATATTCCGGAGGCTGTGTTAAACAGCGCTACAACGGGATTGGAACAGTTCTTTTTTCAGGAAGTGGAACAGGGAGTATGGGATATATTCAATTCCGATTACGAGAGACATATCAAGATTTACAGAAAATTTACCGGCAATATTACGGAACTGGTACTGGACATAAACAGACATTATGCAAAGCTTCTTGATAATGATAACAACAGGTATGTCCGTTGCCGTCAGTATTTTAATCTTCCGCAGTATTACATGATTTCCGGAGACGGGGGCAGTATAGCGCCTTTGGCGGTTTAGAAATTTGACAGCGTATTTACGGAACGGAGGTTCCCGTGAAAGTTAATAAGAGACTTCTGTTTATTATGGTGTTTTCGGCGGTGATTTTTTCCGGATGCGGACTAAAGGGCGGGCTTTATCTTCCGGAGGAGAGCAATACCGAGATGTCTTCGCCTCCCGAAGGGGATGCCGTTGGCTCCGGGGAGCAGTCGGTTACACAGGATGGAAAATAAGCTTTCTGAAAATATCCTGCGATAATATCTGATAAAATACCATTCCGTGAGATTATCTGTTTACTGGCTTTATCCCCGGAGGTATTTAATGGAATATTTTGTGCGAAATGAGAACGGCTCGATGATGGCTGAGGATGTTTCGGTGTCATCACTGGCCAGTCAGTACGGTACCCCGTTGTACGTTTATTCGGAAAGGTCTTTGAGAGAGCACTTTGCCGAGTTTGATGAGAGTGCCGGGGATTTCCCGCACCTCATATGCTACGCTGTAAAAGCAAACAGCAATCTTTCGGTGCTCAGTCTTATGGCTTCTCTTGGTGCCGGCTTTGACATCGTATCAGGAGGCGAACTGGCCAGGGTTATCAGAGCCGGAGGAGATCCCTCCAGAGTAGTCTATTCCGGAGTTGCCAAGACAGAATCAGAAATTGCCTATGCTCTCAATGCAGGCATTCTTTCTTTTAATGTTGAATCAGAAGCTGAAATGGAACGGATAAGTAAGGTAGCTGTATCCGAAAATATAACAGCACGGGTTTCCGTCAGGGTTAATCCGGACGTTGATGCCGGTACTCATCCTTACATTTCCACCGGTCTCAAAACCAACAAATTCGGAGTTCCCGTGGAAAGAGCCTTCACTCTGTACCAAAGAGCAAGGGATCTTCCAGGAATCAAAATTGTCGGAATTGACTGCCATATCGGCTCTCAGCTCACAAGCCTTGCTCCCTTTGAAGATGCTCTGGACAGAATCGTTAAGCTTATTATCCGGCTCAGGAATGAAGGGATTGTTATTGAGCATATTGACGTCGGCGGAGGGCTTGGTGTGGTCTATAACGAAGAAGTTCCGCCTTCCAGAAAATCCTATATGGATGCGATTCTGAATAAGATTAAAGGATTAAATCTCAAACTGATCTGCGAACCCGGCAGATCCATGGTTGCCAATGCCGGCATTCTGATATCCCGCTGTGAATATCTTAAAGAAGGCGAAACTGTCAATTTCTGCATTGTCGATACAGCCATGAACGATATGATCCGTCCCTCGCTCTATCAGGCCTGGATGAAAATTGAAGAAGCGGAACTCCGCGATAATGTTCCGGACGAAGTTTACAACGTGGTCGGACCGGTATGCGAAACCGGTGATTTTCTGGGCAAGGAGCGTCATCTTCGGGTGGCTGCCGGGGACTATCTGGTGATGCAGGGTGCCGGGGCGTACGGTTTTTCAATGTCCTCAAACTATAATTCCAGACCTCGGGCATGTGAGGTTATGGTGTCAGGATCGAAACACCGCATTATCCGCAAAAGAGAGACTGCCGAGGATCTTTGGCGAGGGGAAGAACTCTGATCGTTTTAAGACGAATGCAGAATCACAGGAGTCAATAATGCTGGTCCATTTTTCAAAAATGGAGTGTCTGGGACAGGATTTTATGGTTATGGATGCGGTAACCGAAAAGATTTTTCCCGTGGCCGAAAAAATTCAAAAATGGGCTCAGCGCTGTACCGGAGTGGGTTTTTCCGAATTCGCGCTGGTGGAACCTCCGTATGATCCGGATACTGATTTTTACTTTCGGGTGTTCAGCGACACCGGTCAGGAGAGACAGCTAAGCGGGCATGCTTCGCTGGCAATGGGGCGTTTTGTGAGAGATCGCAGACTTATTAACCGTCCGTGCATCAGGGCAGGATACAACGGAGGTCTTATTACTCTGGATGTAACTGATGAGAATGTGATTTCTGTGAATATGGGAAAACCGGTTTATGATCCGGTAAGACTGGGATTTAAAACCAAAAGGCAGGAAAAAACTTATATTCTGGAAAACGGCAAGACTGGGATTCTTGTTTCTGTTGTCGGACTGCCCGAAGTTCATATTGTGGTGGAATCGCGGGAGATTGCCGGTACTGACGTTGTCGGTATCGGGAAATCGCTGTCTGCTTCTGAACGCTTCACGGAAGTTCCTGCGGTTGATTTCATGGAAATTGTAAACAGTCACGAACTGGTTTTCAGAGGCTATCGTCATAATAAAGGAGAATGCCTCTCTTCAGGATCTGGCGGTGCTGCAAGTGCTGTAGTGGGTGTTATGCACAAAATACTTGAGTCTCCGATAAAAATTAATTGTTCATCAGGAACTGAGAATGTCGTGGTAACTGCAGACGGTGCCGTTTCTCTTTCTGCTAGGGTAAATTTTGTATTCAGCGGAATGGTTGAAATATAGGTATTGCCGGTGTCCGGTTCTGTTCCGTTCCGTGAAAAAGCTGCAGTTTTATTCATAATCCTGTTCGGGGAATGGTAAATGACATTAGAAGATGAAAACTATTATCTGAACAGTCCTTTTTTTCAGGAGATCTGTGATTTTTTGCAGTACCTTGCCCTGGAGCGCAATTACAGTGACAAAACCGTTGAATCATACAGGTTAACCCTCAAAAGAGCGGTATGCGAGCTTCATAATTTTTATCCTGAGATAACTTCCTGGAATGATGTTACAGAGACATCCATTCGTAAAATTATCAGAACTTTGGAGAATCTTAATGATCCGTCGAGAAGAATGTCCGGACGATCAAAGGCTCATTTTCTCAGTGTTTTAAAAAGCTTTCACAGATATCTTCATGAACAGGGCCGTATTTCCGGTAATTTTGTCTCCAATATCGAAGCTCCGAAATACAGTGCCAGACTTCCGGAATATCTTACAGAGGAACAGTTTAACGAACTTATAAAGCTTCCTGACTGTCCGGAACCTCGTGATTATCGGGATAATGCAATTATGGAGTTGCTTTTTTCCAGCGGTCTTCGGGTGGCGGAGGCGGTATCCCTGATAATTGATGATGTAGACATGAAGAGAGGGATGATTCATGTTGTGGGCAAGGGGAACAAGGAGCGGTATATTCCCTGCGGCGAGTATGCCCTGCGGGCTCTTAAGCGCTGGTTTCAGGTCAGGGATACTTATAATCCGCAATGCGACAGTATATTTGTAAACAGGTTCGGCACTCCTCTTACCACCAGAGCGGTGCAGATAATGATAAAGAAAAAAGGGCTTGAGAATTCGTTGCCTGTCCAGGTTCATCCTCACAAGCTGCGGCATTCGTTTGCAACGGAAATGCTGAGGGGCGGGGCGGATATCAAGGTAATTCAGGAGCTGATGGGACATGCTTCAAGCAATACTACAGGGGTTTATCTGCATCTCGGGATTGGAGATTTGAAAAAAGTATATACTCAGTGTCATCCTTTGGCATTACTCGGTAATAAAGAAGACAATGATGAGTAGTATATAAAATAGATTATTCAAACATTAGTAATGATATTTTATAAATCGTTTAAAAAACCAAGAATTGTGTGCTTCGATCTTGACGATACTCTGTACGATAATACCTTGCCGATTGCTTATGCGGAGCAATATATTCTTAGGGTTATCGGATATCGTTATCTCGGAGGGAAAACGTTGTCTCCGGATGGCTACGCCGAAGCAAAAAAAATGGTTGTTTCCCGGTGTTCGGAAATCAGGGATGATGTATCCCTGGTCAGGTATTTTGCGTACCGGAAGCTTTTGGATGATTACGGTTATGAGAGAAATAAGTCTGCGGAGATTGCAAAAAGTCTTATAGATGAGTTCATCAGAGTCCGTTCTAAAATTGAAATTCCCGAGGCATCCCGGGAAATCCTGCAAAAACTTGGAAGACAATATCCTTTGGCAGCTTTGTCAAATGGCAATGCTGACATGAACTGTACCATCCTCAGAAAGTGTTTTGACAATATCTGGATTCCTGTATCCGGGTTTTCTGCAAAACCAGCACCGGATCTTTTCATCATCGCCTCTGGTTATTACGGAGTGGCGCCTCACGAAATACTTTTTGTCGGTGATGATCCGCAAAATGACGTTTTCGGAGCAATACGTTTCGGATGTCAGATGTGCTGGCAAACTCAGTACCGCCGGTCGGAAAGCGATCTTACAGTGCTTCCTAACGTTATGATTTCCGATATCAGAGAACTGGCTGATTTACTGCTATAACCCAGGATTTCGGGAGATGTTGCGGAATCATTTTTTGCTATGTCAGGTTTTTGTTCCACGTGGAACAGTGTTTCCACTGATCTTGCATTGCAACGTATTTTTTTTGATTATTTGAAATGAGTGGGATTCATGCCATATGAAAAACTCTGAACAGCGTATCATCGACGGATTAAATGAGGAACAGAAAGATGCCGTAACAGCGCCAAGGCAGAATATTCTGGTTCTGGCAGGTGCCGGTACCGGAAAGACCCGAGTACTGGTTTCAAGAATTGCATATCTTATAGAACACTGCGGTGTTGATTCCAACCGAATACTGGCCGTGACTTTTACAAATAAGGCTGCCAGGGAAATGCGGGAGCGTCTTATTGGAATACTTGGGGAATACAGCGTTCGCAGACTGTGGGCTTATACGTTTCATACTGCATCGTCGCATATTCTCAGAAATTTTGCAGATGAGGCAGGTCTTACCAGAAATTTCACCATAATAGACACTGCCGATCAGCTGGCATTGGTAAAGCGTGTCATGCAGGATCTTAACCTTCCATCGGATATTTGTGTCAACGGTATCAGGTACAATGCCAGAAATTATTTGCAGGAGATTATGGATGAGAAATCGCGCGGGCATCGTCCCGGGATGGAGGAGAACTGTATCCTGCCATGTTTTTATGATGTTTATGCTCTGTATCAGGCCAGGTGCGATAAGAGTGACCAGGTTGATTTTGAAGAACTTATTCTGCGCACTTGCGAACTTATTGAAAACAAACCACAGGTCAGAAAGTATATTCGTTTAAAATTCCAGGAGATTCTGGTGGACGAATTCCAGGATACCAGCAGTCTTCAATATCGGTGGCTTAAACTGGTAAGCGGTGCCGAAAATCTTGATCCCGGCAGGTATCCGGCAAATGTTTTGATTGTGGGTGATGATGATCAGTCAATATATGGATGGAGAGGGGCTGCTGTTGAAAATATGTTTTATTTTCAGAAGGAATTTGCTCCGGTAAAACTTGTAAAACTGGTTCAGAACTATCGTTCCACAAAGGCTATTCTAAGCAATGCCAACAGCCTGATAAAAAATAATTGCAAACATGTGGCAGAAAAGACGCTGGTTACCAGTAACACAGATGCCACAACTGTTAAACTGATGTCATCATATGACAGCAGTGAAGAAGCTGAAGATATTGCAAGAACCATCAGAAAGCTTATAGACAATCTTAAAAGAGATCCGTCAGATATTGCAGTGCTCTACAGAACGAACGCCCAGTCCCGAATGATCGAAAAGGCTTTGGTAGAGCAAGGTATTGATTACAACATATACGGAGGTGCCAGATTTTTTGACAGGGAGGAAATAAAAAACGCTCTGGCTTATCTAAGGCTTATCGTCAATCCTGAGGACAATATTTCATTCAGCAGAATTGTTAATGTTCCTTCCCGGAAAATCGGAAAGGTTACCCTCGGGAAGATCGAAGCCCTGAGGCATGAGTTTGGAATCAGCATGTTTAAGGCTGCCGAGATGTATGCCCAGAAAAACAAATCCCGGGCACTTCAGAATTTTATAGAACTGATCCGCGGTTTTAGTGCCAAAGTGGCAGAAATTCCGAAGGATATGAATGATATTGTCTGTTTTCTGGAACATGTTATTGAAGACAGCGGATTGGGGGCATATTATCGGGAGAAGTCTGCCATGGAAGATGGCGACAGCAGCAACGACAGATTTGAAAATATTGAAGAGCTCATCAGTGATATCTCAGGCAGAGATTATGATGAACTGTCGGAACAGGGGGCTGATTTTGCCGATGATGTTCCGGAAAAAGGTATCGGGGATTTGAATCCCGAAAATACCGGAGACAATATGATGTCGGGAGATAATAATTCCGAACATACGATAAATGATTTTTTGCAGATATATTTATCATCAGCGGCTTTGATGCCCAGTTCCGAGCTGTTAAAAAGTGAGGAAAGCAGTGCTGTGAATCTGATGACCATTCATTGTTCTAAAGGGCTGGAATTCGGGACGGTCTTTATTGCCGGATTTGAAAAGGGATTACTGCCTCTGGAGCGTTATTCCAGCATGAAAACAGATCAGAATGCTCATATTGAAGAAGAACGCCGGCTGGCTTATGTGGCAATTACCAGAGCCAGGGAGCTCCTTTTTCTGTCATGTGCCGAAATGCATTCCTCCTATGACGGACAGTATCGTACCGGTCCCAGTCGTTTTACCTATGAACTTGACATGGACACCATTGATACGGATATGGATTTTCTTGATGTCTGAAGAACAGGCATCAGAGAAATGAGTTCCGAGGAAATCAGATTTCGGGATGCGAATGTCATTTTGAGTCTGTATTTCTGGTTCTCCGGTTATTATTTTGGGGGTGAAGTGTGACTTTAAAATATTGAGCTGGATCTCAGATTTTGCTAGACAAAATCAGCTTTGGGTGATACCCTTTGTATCCACAAGGTTATGTGGCCTTTGTTTCATTTTAATCTTTCTTTAATTATCCGCAGTTTGCCCCGAATCGCTTCTACGGGGGATATGCGTCTTCGCACTCAATTCATTTTATGAACCTAACAGATCTTAAAAATATGCAAACTCCGGAGCTCGTGACCAAGGCAGAAGAGCTCGGATTAACCAATGTTGGTCGCATGACCCGCAAGGATATCATTTATAACATTCTTAAAAGCCAGGCAAAAGGCGGTGATGATATTTTCGGCGAGGGGGTTCTGCAGATTATTCCCGATTCCAACGGTAATGTGAACAGCCGTTGCTACGGTTTCCTGAGAAGCCCGGACTGTTCATATCTTCCGGGGCCTGATGACATATATGTTTCTTCAACGCAGATTGCGCATCTTAACCTTCATACCGGTGATTCCATAAAGGGCAGAATTCGCCCGCCCAGGGGGGAAAATGAAAAATATTTTGCCCTGACCAGAGTCGAGGAAATTAATTCCGATCCGCCAGAAAGCTCTCGTAACAAAATTCTCTTTGAGAATCTTACACCGCTTCATCCTGATGAAAGAATGCGTCTTGAGAGAGGAAACGGCTCAAAGGAGGATCTGACAGCAAGAGTCATCGATCTGACTTCTCCCATAGGAAAGGGACAGCGCGGACTTGTGGTGGCGGCACCAAAGGCCGGAAAGACCATGCTGCTTCAGAATATTGCTCAGAGCATAAGAGCCAATAATCCCGAGTGCCATCTTATAGTTCTTCTGATAGACGAGCGTCCTGAAGAAGTTACAGAAATGAAAAGACTGGTGGACGGAGAAGTTATAGCCTCAACTTTTGACGAGCCCCCGCAGAGACATATTCAGGTGTCCGAGATGGTAATCGAAAGAGCCAAACGTCTTGTTGAACACAAACGTGATGTTGTAATACTTTTGGACTCAATTACCAGACTGGCCAGAGCTTTTAATACCGTTATTCCTTCATCTGGCAAGGTTCTTACCGGCGGTGTTGATGCCAATGCCCTTCAGGGGCCCAAGAGAATTTTCGGGGCGGCTCGTAATGTAGAGGAGGGAGGATCTCTCACCATTATCGGAACGGCCCTTATAGAAACCGGTTCGAAAATGGACGATGTTATTTACGAGGAATTTAAGGGAACCGGCAATATGGAGCTCCAGCTCAGCCGAAAAATTGCTGAAAAGAGAGTGTTTCCGGCCATTGACATTACCAGATCCGGCACCCGACACGAAGAGCTTCTTACATCTCCGGAGGAATTGCAGAAGATGTGGATTCTTCGCAAGGTGGTGCACTCCATGGGAGAAACAGAAGCTATGGAATTCCTGATTGACAAGCTTCTTCTGACCAAGACTAATGATGAATTTTTCAAGGCCATGAAAACAGGCGGCTGATAAGCTGTTTTTCAGGATTTTCAATAGTAATGCCCGGATGATTGTCATTCCGGGCATTTTGATTTTTATGAAAAGTTTCAGAAGCTGAGTTCAGTCCATGCTTTTCTTTGTGTTTGCCTCATTATCCGATTCCGTGGCATTAATCAGTCTGGCAGAACCATAGGCCTTTACCGGTTTCCCGTTTGCATCAAACTCAGTGGTGTATTTGATCATGAAGGGAATTCTTCCTACAGTAAGGGGAATAATTCCTTCAAGATGAGGAACCCCTTCCTCGATCTTTTTCATCCAGCCCCGGTACATATCAGCGTAGTCCGGCGGGAATATTCCGGCATCAATCAGCGGCTCCGGATAATTTTCGACAACAGCAGGAACTCCGAGATCTCTCATGCATCTGAAGCAGGGATGCATTTCCCTGGTGGGAATATCATATTCCCATGCATAGATATTGGAATGCTCGCTGGCTGCGCGAAAACGCTGATCGCTGGAATAGATTTCATTAAAGATTTTCTTTTCGCGGGTGATGTTGCGAATCATAATGTAAAAAAGGTATTTGTTTTCCATAGTGCCTATGAGCTGAATGGAACTGAGAATGCACAGCCTTTCAGGCGAACAGCACCCGGAAACAAAAGTTCTCCAGGTTTCGCATTCCTCTTCGTCTTTTGATTGTATAGCCTTGTTCAGAGTGCTTTGATAGATGTTTTTGTTTTCGGCATCAAAATATTTCCAGGGATTGTTGGAAAGCACATCCTTTTCTGTCAGATTCATGGCGATTTCTTTGAGATACTTGTTGTTTATTCGAATAATTTCGGCATTGCCGTCCGTGGAGTAGAGAAGTATGGCCGCTCCGCCGACAAAGTTGCTGAAAATCAGGGTTTCAAGGGATTCAGGATTCCAGAAACGCCCGGTATCAAGATTTTCTATAAATTCGCTGGGATTTATGGATTTCTGGAATGTCTTCTGAGCCGTCAGTTTTCGGAATTCTTCCGTTGGCAGTGGTTTGGAGTAATAAAAGCCCTGGATAAGCTCGCAGCCGATGCTGAGCATGTAATCTGCCTGTTCCTTTGTTTCCACGCCTTCGGCAATCACCGGAGTGTTAAGCCACTTGGCCATGTTTACCACAGAACTGATTATTATTCCTCCGCGTCCGCCGACTTCTCCCGCAAAGAATTTCAGATCCAGCTTGATGATGTCAACCTTGAGATCTTTTAACACGTTAAGTGAGGAATAACCGCTTCCAAAATCATCCATTTCCACAAGATAACCAAGCTTGTGAAGACGATCTACCAGACCGACAATGAAATCAATGCTTCCTACAGCCGATGATTCGGTAATTTCCACCCTGAGAAAGCTGACCGGGACATCGTATTTCCGGCGGATGCTTTCCATGGAGTCAATGTAGTCCGGAACCTGCAAATCCTCGCGGGAGACATTGAAGGATATTGGATAGCAGTTATCTCCGCGTTCTATACAGCTTTTCTGATACTTGCACACCTGCTCAAAAACGCAGAGGTCAAGCCGGGGGATTTTCCCGGTTTCCTCGAATACAGGGATAAAATCTGCCGGAGACTGCATGCCGTTTTCAGGATGAAACCATCTTACCAGCGCTTCTCCTCCGATAAGAGCCTTGTTGGAATGGTTGTACTGAGGCTGAATGAAAATAACAAACTGTTCTTCTCTGAGAGCCTGATCCAGACTGTTCTTGATTTGTTCTCGCGACATTCTCATTTTGGAGGTCCTTAATCAGTGTACACCAGCACCTTCTCTTCTTATATCAGAATTAAGTTTTGAAAAATGCACGGATATTCACTTTTTAAGGATAATTCATGATATTTTCATCTGCAGAAGTGATGCGGTTATGGAAATCTTGTAATTTTCACGAAGCTGTCCCTTTTAATGAAAATATCATTGCCGGAGACTGAATGTTTTTTGCGGCCACTGATTAAGAAGAGATTATCAAATTCCGGATCGGAACTTTGGTGATCCGGAATACTGTGATGAAGAGCCTCAGAAGCATTGAGATTTCAGATGAGATTACCCGTTATTGATTCTCAGGGCGGATAGAACACGATCTCTTAAAAATTCATGCATGAGTTCCCCGTGGTTCTCCAGCATTTTGGGGAACATGGATATAGGGGTCATGCCCGGAAAGGTATTAATTTCGTTAAGAAGCACCCCATCGTCTTCGGTGTAGAAGAAATCAATTCTTGAGAGATCCTTGAGTTTAAGAAGTCTGAAGGCTTTTTCGGCATATTTTATTATTTCGTTCTGAATATCAGAACTGACTTCAGCTTCTATCATGGTGCAGGAGTGGGAATCCTGATTGTATTTTTCCTCGAAGGTGTAGAAATTGTTGTTCGGCGTAATAATTTCTCCCGGCCGGGTGACAACGAGCTTTCCCTGGTATTCGTAAACGGCGGTTTCCAGTTCCCTGGGACGCAGGCATTTTTCGACAAGTACCGAACTGCTGTAGCTGAACGCCCTGTCAATGTAATCTTCCAGGAGATTTTCCTGCTGAACCATGTAACACCCGACTGATGATCCCTGGGAGGATGCTTTAACAAACACAGCACCGTATTTGTTAAAAAAATCATGAACCTTTTTTAAATTTTCAGAAGAAGGGGAATCGATAAAAGTAAAAGGGGTATTTGGAATTCCGGCTGCATTAAACCATAATTTTGTGCTGATTTTGTTGAAGGCCAGAGCGCTTCCTTCCGGGGGGCATCCCAGATAAGGGATTCCGGTAATCTCTAGGAAAGACTGAATATCTCCCGTTTCTCCGGGAATTCCGTGGATACACGGGATGGCATAGTCAATTCGGACCTGTGAAGCGTCTGTTCTGAGTTGCCGATCCATTCCCAGACAGGCCTGTCCTCCGGAGGTGTTTTCCCAGTAATTGCGGTGTATAACTACCTGGATAACATTAAAGTCCTGAATTTTTTCGAGCTGTTCCTTAAGATATGCTGCACTAACCAGAGATATATCGTGCTCTGAACCGTCTCCGCCGCAAAGGAGAAGAATATTGATTTGTGACATTGTCTGACCGTTGAATGTTTAGTGATAACAGAAATTTTTGCGAATTATACTACTCCGCTTGCATTCATGATATAAGGACTCGGTTCGAAAAGGGGATGTGACGTAATGTAGTCTTTTTCCATGATAAAATGCTGCATTGGTGTTATCCGGTGCTGTCAGAGAAATTCAGACGCCGGGGAGTCTAATCGATCTGAAGCGGACAGAGATTGTTTGGAACATTGATATGAATAAATCAGGATCTAAGTTTGTAATCCTTTCTGCTATGTCATGCATGCTTTTGGCTTTGCTGTCCGGCTGTGTTACTCAGACATACAGAAACGGCATTCCCGTGGCAGAAGAGGATAATGAGGCGGCGAAGTCGAGGGAAGCATTCAGGGAAATAAGCCGGGTTATTAACAGTTATAAGGGTGAGTACGCGGATCTGCATTTTGAAAAAACTGAGAAGATAATGCAGGAAATTGCGGACGGCGATGTGGATACCATTAAGGAGGTCATGAATTCTCCTGACAGTTTTGCCCCTCCGGTGCTGATGTCCTATGCGGTTCAGGTATTCAGAGCTGGCAATTATGAAACCGCCATGTTCTGGTATTATACGGCGCAACTGAGAGCTCGTTCAGATGCCAATAAGTCATTGGACAGAACCACACATCAGGGGGTTACCGAACTCAGTAAGGTATACGGAACCGAGATTGGGAATTTTGCAAAGCTTAATCCCGAAAAGCTGGAAATTACCATGAAGCAGGTTTTGGAATGGGATAAAACTGCGGTCAGGAAATATAATCCAAAGTGGGTTGCCGTGCTGGGCTCCGAGGCCAAGGTTAGTACAAAAATAAGATTTATTCCCGAAGATCAGTACGCCATGGCCGATTCTGAGACTCGCCGGGGATGGGAGCAGGGTTTTCAGGCCGTACTGAAGAAACTTAAGGAGCAACGAGACGAAAAAGAAGAAAAGTGAGGTGGTAGATGGATGAGATTGGGCAGGCAGTCCCGGACTTCATGAAAAAGCCGCACCTGCGAAGTGCGGCTTTAAGGTGAATTCCGATGGTTACTGCACCTGTTTTATGAATTCCTGAAGAAGAGGCTTTGTCAGGGCTCCCATCTGCTTGGCAACCAGGTCGTTCCCCTTGAACAGAAGCAGGGTCGGAATATTGCGGATCCCGAACTTGGCTGCAAAAGCCGGAGACTTCTCAATATCCACGCTGAAGAAATCCATATCCTGAGTTTCTCCCGCCACCTCTGCTATTACAGGAGCCAGCATTCTGCAAGGGCCGCACCATTTGGCATAAAAGTCCACCAGAACCGGTTTTTTGTTCTGAAACACTTTTTCTTCAAATTCACTGTCATCAATTTCTATTACTTCTGCCATAAAAACCCCTTTTGCAAATTAACCGCATAAAAATTCTGTGCTGAAAATGCACATCTGCCCTCACTAGACTATAACACATTTGCGGATGATTTTCGGAGAACTGATAAATTTTGTTGACGATGTGGGAATATATTCCGTAAAAACGATATATTTGGCATGTTTTCTGTTGTTTACATGATGTTACTTATCTATTATATGGATATGAAAGAATAAAACTGAGAGAGGTTTTTATGTCCGGCTCTTCTCCTCTTTATGCTGCAATTGATCTCGGATCAAACAGCTTTCATCTCCTCATTGTCAGAAATGTTGAAGGCGCAGTGCGGGCTGTGTGCCGCATAAAGCGCAAGGTACGGCTCGCATCAGGTCTGAATGGCGACAATATGCTGTCTCATGAAGCCATGCAGAGAGGCTGGAACTGTCTCAGACTTTTTGCCGATCAGCTGGAGAACATTCCGGATGCCAACATTCGTATTGTGGCGACGGCAACTCTCAGATTTGCCGTTAATTCCGATGTTTTTGTAAGAACCGGCGAACAGATTCTCAAGCACAAAATTAACGTGATTTCAGGAGAAACGGAATCACGGACCATTTATCATGGTGTTATGAGCACCTCAGGAATTCAGGGGCGCATGCTGGTGGTGGATATCGGCGGAGCGTCCACGGAAATGATATTGGGTAACGGACCTGAAATTCACGTTATTCACAGCCTGTCCATGGGGTGTGTAACCTGGCAAAACCGGTATTTTGGTGATGGTCTGATTACCAGGGATCGTTATGATAAAGCCATTTACGCAGCGTCAGAGGTTATTGCTCCCTACGCATCAGAATATCTTCATTATGGCTTTGACTGCTGTCTCGGAGCTTCCGGAACGGTGCAGGCATTGCATGAAATGGTGGTGTCCGGCGGTCATAATGAAAGGGTAACCCTGGAGTATCTCAGAAAACTTCAGGATGAAACCATAAGGCAGGGCTCCATTTCCGGATTATGTATTCCCGGACTTACGCATGAGAGGCTTGCGGTTCTTCCTGGCGGGGTTGCCATTTTGTCTGCGATTTATCAGGTTTTCAGTGTAAAGGAAATCAGTCTCGCGGGAGGTGCTCTCAGAGAGGGCATTATCTACAGCATGCTGGGGGATTTTTCCAGCGGAAATACCAAGGTACGTACTGTTGACAGTGTTATTGCCAGATATCAGATGGACAGGGAACAGGCCCAGAGAATAATGACCGTGGCCATGAGTGCGCTCGGCGATGTAAAGGATTCCTGGGGGCTTGATGATGATACTGCTATCTCCCTGTACAAGGCGGCTGCTCTGCTATCGGAGCTTGGGCTGTGCATAGAATACCGAAGAGCTCCTCAGCACGCGGCCTATATCATCAATAACATTGACATGCCGGGCTTTAATATCGATCAAAAGCGGCTTTTGGCAGCTCTGCTCTGCAATGAAAGGGATGCGATTAATACCGAGGCTCTTAAGCTTCAGACTGTGGTTTCCTACGAGACTGCCTGCAAACTGACCAGGCTTTTGAGAATTGCCTTTATTATTTGCGTGGGACGGACAGATCTGGTGCTGGGGCAATGTTTTCGTTTTCAGGCGGAGGAGCCTCATAAACTGATAGTCACTCTGGACAGAGATTTGAAGGCCCCGCATTATTTGGTGACGTCGCTGCTTCAGGAGGAAGCGGAAGCTGAAAGAAATCAGGGCTGGGAGCTTGAGATCAGGATATGATGACATATCTGCTGGTAGGTGTCGGCGGCGCCCTCGGTGCTATGGGAAGGCATTTCTGTTCGGAGATTATTGACAGTCATGTGCCTTCTTTTCCTTTTGGTACTCTGTTTGTCAATGTCACAGGGAGTTTTCTGATTGGGGTGATAACAGCATATGTTATTTTCAGGACAGGGCTTCAGAACTGGCGGTTATTTTTGGTAACGGGATTTCTGGGGGGCTTTACCACCTTTTCGTCATTCTCTTTGGCTACTGTCAGACTTATGCAAAACGGCTTATTCCTCAGTGCATTTTTAAATGTTTTGGCCAATGTGGCACTGTGTCTTTTAATGACCGGAATGGGCTTTTATCTCGTGTCTGGCACTTTGCGTTAGGAGAATATTTTAATGACAGTATCCATAATTCTTGTTGATGGCAATAATTTTTTGTACAGGGCTTACTACAGTACGATTCATGCCGGCATGACAAATTCCAGAAAAGAACCCACGGGAGCGGTGAGAGTTTATATTAACATGCTGAACAAACTGTCAAAGAAATATCCGGGGGCTTCTGTGGCGGTGGTATTTGATGCTCACGGCCCGTCTTTCAGAAAGGAGCTCTATCCGGAATACAAAGCTACCAGAAAACCTATGCCTGATGACCTGAAAAGCCAGCTTCCATGGATTCGCAGGTTTATCGAAGCTTCCGGATATCCATTGATAGAGGTTCCGGGAGTGGAGGCCGATGATGTGCTCGGCTCGTATGCTGTAAGCGCGGAGGAGCAGGGAGTTTCTCTGATTATCGAGTCCGGAGATAAGGATCTGGCACAGCTTGTGGCACGAAACGTTCGGATTGAGGATACCATGAGCGGAGTGGTGCTGGATCGGGCTGGTGTTATTGAAAAGTTCGGAGTTCCTCCGGAACTGATAAGAGATTTTCTTACCCTGAAGGGAGACAAGGTTGACAATGTGCCGGGAATGACCGGTATAGGTGATAAGTCGGCACAGGCGGTATTGAATTCCATAGGTGATTTGGATACGGTGATGGAACATCTTGACGATGTGGCAAAGCTGAAATTCAGAGGAGCCGGTTCATTTAAGGAGAAATTCCTTAAGGAAATTGAGAAGATTCGACTCTCCCGCATTCTGGTAACCATTAAAACCGATGTTCCTTTACCCGTTCCCTTCAGCGTGCTGGCTTCTCCTAATATCCCGAATACTGAGAAGCTGATGGAGATCTACAGGGAATGCGGTTTTAAGGAAGCCGGCAGAGAGGCTGAAACAAATTCCGAAAAAGATCTTTCCGTAGAACTTACGGAAGATGACAGTCCCCATAATGATAATCCCGGAACTGTTACGGAGGAGCAGATTACCGATGACCAGCTTCCGAATGATCCGCCTTTGGAAATCATTACTGCAGAAGCAGCGTTTGCAGATTTTACGGAAAGGCTCAGAGCCACAAAGGAGTTCAGTCTTTTTATTGTCCCCGGTGAAGGTCATTTCGAGGTCAGAAAGCCGGCAGGATATGCAGTCAGAGCTGAAAATATTTCCGTATACATTCCGGTGGGGCATCAGGGGCTTTCTCAGTACAATCAGCTTCCCGGAGAAAAGGTATATTCCGGTTTAAAGGAATTTACAGAGAGCTGCGGACATTTACTTATCGGATATGATATTAAATCCCTTTGGCATCTGATCCGCAATGCCGGCGGAGAGATTAAGGCGCCATTCCGGGATATTCTGCTGGAAGCGCACATGCTGGACAGCGGACAGGATACGGAGCTTGCAGCGTTATCGGAGAAATACCTTGGTCAGAATGTTATGTCCGAAGATGATTTTCTGGGGCGTAATCGCAAGAGGGTTGCCTTCTGTCATCAGGAAATCCCGGAAACTGCTTCCTATGCTGCGGGGATGGCTGGGACAGTTTTTCGCATCGCAAAAATTTTCAGTCCAGCAGTCAGCGCTGACAAGGTCATTACTGACATTTGCAGGAATATTGAGTTTCCGCTGGTTCGTGTCCTGATGAATATGGAAAGAACCGGGGTGCTGGTGGATACCAAGGATCTGCGGAAACAGGCTCAAAATCTCCGCAGGAAACTTTCCGATGCGGAAAACCTTCTGAATGCCAAAGCAGGATTCAGGGTAAATATAAACTCTTCAAAGCAGGTCGGGGAGTTATTGTTCGAGGTTCTCGGACTTCCCGGAAAAGCGAAGACAAAATCCGGTGCCTATTCAACCTCCGAAGAAGTTTTAAACGAGCTGGCGATTAATTATGAGGAGCCCAGACTGATCCTCGACTGTCGAGGATACAGCAAGCTCTTGTCCACGTATGTGGAAAAACTGCCGGAATTAATACTGCCGGAGACCGGGCGTATTCACGGTTGCTTTAATCAAACCGGAACGGTTACCGGAAGACTTTCATCGTGCGACCCGAATTTGCAGAATATTCCTGTCAGAACTCCGGAGGGGCGGGCGGTGCGCAGGGCATTTATTGCCCCGCCGGGCTATTCAGTTATGGCTGTTGACTATTCACAGATTGAGTTGCGTCTCATGGCTCACATAGCCAATGAACTTAATATGATTAAGGCCTTTAATTCCGGCAAGGATATTCATTCCATCACGGCATCCGAGATGCACGGTGTTCCGCTTTCAGATGTTACCCCGGAACTCCGGAGAGCTTCCAAAGCCATTAATTTCGGGCTTATCTACGGGATGAGTGCTTTTGGTTTGGCCAAACAGCTGGGAATAGACACTTCATTGGCTAAAAGGTATGTGGATAATTATTTCCGGCAGTATCCCGGGGTGAAAGTCTATATGCAGAAAACGGCTGATTTTGCGAAGGATAATGGCTATGTCACAACCATTTCAGGTCGAAGGATTATGTTTTCAGGGTTGCTGAGAAACAGCGGACTGAATGCCATGCAAAAGAAAGGGCTGGAGCGGGCGGCTATTAATGCTCCCATGCAGGGCAGTGCTGCAGATATCATAAAGAAAGCGATGATTGAGATTGACGAATGGGTTCGGACTCTTCCTGAGGGAACAATTAAATTGCTGCTTCAGGTGCATGATGAACTGGTTTTTGAAGTAAAATCTGAATGTGCGGAGGAATACGCCTGCAGGATTTCTCAGATTATGACGGGAGTTGAAAAGCTTAAGGTTCCTCTTGAGGTAAGTGTTGGTATAGGCAAAAACTGGAGTGATGCTCACTGATGTGTAAGGTTGTTAGACTGTTTTTGATGGCTGTTATTTTTATGTCGGGAGCCGTCAGTGCGGCGGAAGGGGATAATTCTTCGTCTGGCTCGTTGCCTCAGGAGGCAGCAGAGATAGATGCCGGCGTATACCTTAACCGCCCGCTGGAAGAGGCAATTCAGGATGTTGAGGCCATTACCCAGATTCAGAACATGCCGGAAAACCTGGAACAGAATTCCAACGACATTCTGAAGCTGGATTCGGTAATTCTGGATAAAAAAGCCATGTCGGTGGTTTACACCTTTCAGTTTAAGATAGATGCCGGCTCCAAAGAAATGCAACAGTTTATCAGGGATGTAACTTCGGATTTTCAGGTTATGGACTGTGAAAACACCAATTTCGCGCATGCAAAAATCGGAAATACCTATATTATCCGGGATCTGTCAGGGAAAGAAGTGGTGAATATAGAATCCCGTTATGAAAAGTGTTCAGGAGACTCCCGGGACAACGCCCCTGAATAGCAGTCAAAGCCGGGACAGGATGTCAGAATCTTCTGTAAAGCCGGGAACTTCTTATGATGAGTTCCGGCATTTTTTCGGTGTTATCGGCCACAATGTATGAATACCGGTAATCGTTCCAGTCCCCGGTGTCGTAGATACTCTGACCAGGAGCAACGGAGGCTTCGGCATTGTGAGTATGTCCGTGGATCATTATATCTGCATGACAGTCCCTGAGATAATTCAAAGTCTTTCTGAGATTGATCTTCTCTTTTACGCAGTTATTGTTCTGAAAACGGATCCTGCTGCCGTTCCTCATATTTTCAGCAATGGAAATTCTTTTTTTTCTGGTGGTAAGGAGCATAAAAAGCTTCTGAAACAGCCTGATGCGGCTGAATATCCTGAAGCAGGTGTACTTTATTTCTTCGGTGCACAGCTCGTCGCCGTGCAGGAGCAGACATTTTTTTCCTGAAATGCAGATAACCGTCCTTTGCGGCAGCAGTTTAAAACCGAAGTATTCCGCATCATTTTTGCTCAGCAGAAAATCCCTGTTTCCCTGAATAAAGTAAACAGGAATATTCTGTTTATTCAGGATGCCGATCTGCTTTTTCACACGAAGCTGAGCAATGTTATCAGGATCTATCCCGATATAATATCCGAAGAGATCTCCGAGGATATACAGAGAGTCTCCTGATTTAAGCATTCCGGTAAAATCTGTAAAAAGAGCCAAAAGCTCCGGTGTGTCCGGAGCAAGATGAAGATCCGCAATGAAGTAAACAGCCACAAAGATCCTTAATCGAATTATCAGTCGACATCCACCTGAAGTATTTCAACAGGAGTGACAGGAACATCCCGGTACATTCCGGATCTGGTTGTTGCTACGGATTCAATTTTGTCGACAACATCCTGACCGGACACAACCTTCCCGAAAACACAGTATCCCCAGCCGCGGAGATCTTTCGCGGTATGATCCAGAAATTTATTATCTTTGGTGTTAATAAAGAACTGTGAAGTGGCTGAATGAGGATCCGAGGTGCGGGCCATGGCTACGGTGTATTTTAAGTTTGAAAGACCGTTGTCCGCTTCATTCTTTATCGGATCCAGCTGTCCTTTTTTGTTTTCCATGTCTCGGGTAAGCCCGCCGCCCTGAATCATAAAGCCTTTAATGACTCTGTGAAAAACTGTGCCGTTGTAGTAGCCGTTTTTGCAATAGTTCAGAAAGTTGGCAACGGTGACCGGAGCCTTTTCGGGATCAAGTTCGATAACAATGGATCCCAGGGATGTCTTAAGCGTAATCATGGTTTTCTCCATAGGTTTTATGTATAACTGAATTCTATCATAAAACTATTGATGTCAGGGGGCAGATAATCCTGAAAAACGTTTTGGGAAGCGGGGACAGTGATGGTAATAGTGTGTATCTAAATGGAATGCTAGCGGCACGTAAAAACGTCCAATGACGGCATCTCAGTTGCGATAAAGCCGATTTTGAAGAAATATGATTATATTTATACAGTTTTATGTATTAGCGGCAGTCGGTTCCATTTGGATGATTATGTTCCGATTGTTAAGAATCAATAATTTTGACGATACGGTTGCAATATTCGTGAATAACGAGGTTGTGTGCCCGTGATTGGCATTAAGAATATAATTAAAATATATTGTTATCCAGCGTTTTAAAATTTGTATTTATGTGAGTCAGGTCATTTTATTTCTTAATGAAATTTTATAGCATAACTCATAACAATATGGCATATGCTACTTAAATTTTGTTCAGCATTATTGCTGGCGACGCATTTTTTATTTTTTTGGGGGGGTTATGGCAATAAATTTGAAAAAGGGAAGTTCCGCTGAAATAGGCATCAGTCATGCTCTTGTGGGATTGGGATGGAATCCCAGCGAAACCGGCGATGAGTTTGATTTGGATGCTTCTGCCTTTATGATAGGAGCTAACAACAAAATTCCTGCCGATGAGTTTTTTGTTTTCTACAACAATCAGAGTTCACCGGACGGATCCGTAAAATCCAGTGGCGATGACCGTACCGGTGGCAATAATGACGGCGGAGATGACGAATCCCTGACTGTGGATTTGAATAATGTTGATTCCCGTATAAAAGAAATCATTTTTGTGGTTTCCATTTACGAGTGCATGCAGCGCAAGCAACATTTCGGGCTGGTTCAGGATGCGTACATACGAATTTGCGATGAGGATACCGGGAAAGAAATTGCCCGTTATCAGCTGGATGATGATTTTGGCGGAATGACATTAATAGAATTCGGCAAGCTGGTCAGAAAGGGCCGCAGCTGGGAGTTTATTGCTTTGGGTAACGCCTACAAAAAGGAATTGGATTATTTAGTTGATAAATATGCAGGTTAAAGGCAATGATTAATTTAAAAAAAGGCGGACGCTTTAATCTGAAGAAGAGTGCTCCCGCTGTTGCAGGCGGCAGTGATGTTGCCACATCCGGTATAGAGCGTTTTTGCGTCGGTTGCAAATGGGGAAAAATCAAGAAGAAGGCAATATTACTCTTCGGCAGGGAAAAGGAAGTTAATGTCGATCTTGACCTCAGCTGTGTAATGTTTAATGACAGGCACGAAATGGTTGACTGGATTTATTCTCCCAACTACAGAGTTGAGTATCTTACTTCGTACGGATACAGCAAGGGAAAGCTGGTATCCCAGGGAGGCGGCCTCAAGCACAGCGGTGATGATCTGGAAGGCGGTTCGGATTCATCCGACGACAATGAAATCATTCAGGTTGACATGTCAAAGGTCAGTCCTGATGTTTCCGTAATTATTTTTTTCCTCAATTATGTTGATGAGGATAAAAATGGTGATTTCTCAAAGATTCCGTATGCTTCCATTCGTCTTTTTGAAGGAACGCCGGATAAAGTTGAAACGGTGCATGCCACCTACAATGTAGCTGCTGATCCGGCCTTTAAGAATACCAAGTCCATGATAATGGGCAAACTGGTGAAGCAAAACGGACAGTGGGCGTTCGATGCCATTGGCGATGCCCTGAAGGAGGACGGCCTTTGCGAAACGATTAATAAAATCAAAGAGTCTTATGTTTAGCGTTGAAAGGAGAGTGAAATGAGACGTTTGCCGGTTTATTTATTGCTGGATACATCCGGGTCGATGTACGGGGAACCCATTGAGGCTGTGAAAAATGGTGTAAATGTGCTCTTATCAGCTTTAAAGAGTGATCCGTACGCTTTGGAAACTGCATATTTGAGCATTATCACTTTTAACAGTGATGTTAAGCAGGTGGTCCCGTTAACCGAGATTAACTCTGTTGTTGAGCCGTCCCTTTCCGCAGGCGGCTGTACAGAACTTGGTCATGCTTTAAAAACTGTTTCTGATTGCATCAGCAATGAGGTTGTAAAAACTTCAAGCGAACAGAAGGGAGACTGGAAGCCGATGGTTTTCATCATGACCGACGGCGAACCTACGGACGATCTGTCAAAGGGGCTGACCGAGTTTAAAAAGGCGAAGACCGGCATAGTGGTTGCCTGCGCTGCCGGCGCCGGAGCAAACACGGATACCCTCAAGAAGATTACTGAGAATGTGGTGTCTCTTGATTCGACAGACAGCGAATCCATCAAGGCATTTTTCAAATGGGTTTCCGCATCCATAGCCTCGGGAAGTCAGAAGATCGAGGAAACCGGCGCTCAGTCCAATAATCTTGACGAGCTTCCGCCGCCGCCTGATGAAATCAATATTGTCGTTTAGCAGTCTTTCTGTATTAAGCATGCGGTAATAAAGAAGGGGTTCGTAAAACGAACTCCTTGTCTGATATACAGGAGTGTATTGAGAAAATGACCAGAAGATTGCCTGTTTACCTGCTGATTGATACCTCCGGGTCCATGAAGGGAGAACCAATAGAATCGGTGAAGGTAGGGCTGGATGCCATGATATCAACCCTTGTCAACGATCCTTTTGCCCTGGAGTCCGTTCATTTGTCAATCATCACCTTTGACAAAGAGGTTAAACTGTTATTTCCGCTGACCGGGATAGATGAGCTTACGCTTCCGGAAATAACCACTCCGGATTATGGTCCGACTCACCTGGGAGCGGCTCTTCAGCTTTTAGAACAGAGGATTGACACCGAGTTCATCAGGAATACCACTACGCAGAAGGGGGACTGGCTTCCCGTACTGCTGGTGATGACAGACGGCAAGCCTTCGGATGTTCTGCTTTATGACGAAATGTGCGAGAAATTCTCCCGGAAAAAATTTGGCAGGCTGATAGCATGTGCGGCCGGACCGCAGGCCAGGGTTGAGCCTTTAAAGAAGTTAACTCCAGAAGTGTATCGGCTGGAGAATCTTGACAGTGACAGCTTTATTAAGCTGTTTCAGTGGGTATCTGCTTCCATTGACGAGTGCAATAAAAGCCAGGGTACCGGAATTGATGAAAGTGCGAATCTGCCACCACCTCCTGAGGAGATTATGGTGTTTTAGCAGACTCGCTGGAAAAACAGACACCGTTCTGCATGATTTCTGAAGGTTTGATTTTAAACGTTAGTGTTTTTATGCTTTTGGGATGTTAGGGTGATATGAGCAATCAAATTGAATTTATATTTCGCTGTGTTGGGACAGAAAAAATTCAAATCAGTCTTAATACTGATGATCTTCTTTTGAGGACTGATGCTTGTAATAATCTTTTGAGCTTATTAACGAGTGCTGATTATAACAGTAATATCATCGGAAATGAAAGTGCCAAGTATTCTGATATTTCTGAACTAAAGGGAAAAATTGCTAAAATTGCTGAGGTGCTTCTGAGAAATTATGAACGGCCTGAGTTTTTCAAAACATTGTGTTTTACTGATACTAATGATTGTTTAGATACGTTGAAAAATGTTATCAACATAGATTTATCCAACTTAAATAACAATGGCAAAAAAATTTCTTTGGAGGCTTTTTTTTATTCAAAAGAACAGAATTGTCCTAATGTTTTTGTAAAATATGTTTTTGAATTTCAGAAACCTGCTGACAGCAGTCAGAAGGACGATCCCTTAGGTCAGGCTTCATTTTTGGATAATGCTTCAGAAGTCTCTAAAGATGGTGTTTTGAACAAAGATTCGGAATCGTTATCTGGTTCTGAGAATGTTTCCGATGGCAGCATTTCGGAGGCACATAACGAATCTTCCGAAGTTGGTAATACCAATGTTGAAGGAAATCAGCCAGATGAGAAAACTTCCCATTCGGAGAAGTCGTCCTCATCCGATGAGGAAACCGCAGTCTTTGGAGAAAATTCGAATAGCAATTCAGACGGACAGAAGGTCAATCTGAATTCTGATATCGCAGACAATGAAGTCAATGTATCTTCTGAAGCTGTTCAGGAATTAGCGGATCATTCCGAAAATTCTGCCGGTGAATCACCTGAACATTCTGAGCAGGAGATATCAGCGGAAGCATCTGTTTCTGACAGCGTTTCAGCCGATATCTCCGCTGAGATTCCTCTTCCTGAAAACACCGCCGGCAGTTCTGAAAAAGCTGTCAGCGATGTTTCCCGGTCAGCGGGTTCTGAGCAACCATCTTTAAAGAATGTTCCGGGGACAGCTTCCGGGAATTCTCCCGTCATCGAGGAACCCTGGCCCCGGCCGAAACTGAAGCCCAATCCCAGGACCATGTGGAATAACAAGCCAACTCCTGCTGATATCCGTTTTAAGAAACCGGACAGCGATCATAAAGGGTTCCTGGTTGCCTCTGAAGGTCTGAAAGTTTTCGGAGCCAGCCAGCGGGGACGTTCTCACGCTCATGTTGGAAGCCCCCGGGACGATGACTTTTCAATCCTGAGAACTGATAAGGAGGACTGGAACATTCTGATTGTTGCAGACGGAGCCGGGTCCGCAAAATTTTCCCGGGAGGGATCCCGTGTAGCCTGTGAATTCATTTCCAGGGAGCTTAACCTAAAGCTGTCAGACAGCCAGCATCCTCTGAATATTGGAATTCAACATATTTGTTCAGGTAAGCCCAGACTTGAAAGAAATGATTTAATGGAAATTAAAAAGCTGGCCTATTCTCATATTGTACCCGTGGTTAAAGCAGCAATATCAAGTATTGAAGCTGTTATGAACAACTGCCGGGAAGAGTCTGTTACCCTGAAGGATTTTGCCACGACGCTCTTGCTGGCAGTCACCAAAAAGATTGGCAGTAACTTTCTGATTATTTCTTTTGCCATCGGGGATGGTGCCATTGTGGTTTATGATCAGAATGAATCTGTTCAGGGACGGATTGTCAAGGACGGAAAATCTCCCTATACGGCAAAAACCTTACTGATGAATACTCCGGATTCCGGAGAGTTTGCCGGTCAGACCAGATTTTTGACCATGAAGAATCTGTTTACCAATGGCAACGAGCTGATAAATCGCATTTCTGTACATGTTGTTGATTCCCTTACTGCGATAATGCTGATGTCTGACGGAGTTTCTGATGCCAAATTTGAAACCGAATATCTGATGTCCGACAAGAGCAACTGGGACAAATTCTGGAAGGATCTTACTGTTACTGGCAGTGATGATTCCCCTCCGCTTGAATTGTCATCAGAACCCCGGGAATTGTCTGAGCAGCTTTTGGAATGGCTCAATTACTGGGTTGTCGGAAATCATGACGATCGGACTATAGTGGTGATGTACAAATATGAGTGACAGTAAAATTGTTAAATTAACCGCTCTTGACGGTTCAGCCATTGAGTTTGACTCATCTGAGGCAATAGGTTCCGGGGCAATGAAGGATGTGTATTTCAGTCCCGATAAGTCATATGTTGTCGGTTTTTTCAGAAAGGAGCAGGATAATAATTCCAGGGAACGTCTGGAAAAAATTGTAAATACTTATTCAAAGCAGCTGTTTGAGAAGGAAGGCGGTGAGAATTTACGGAAGCTTTTTTGCTGGCCCACCCATATCGTGGAATGGCAGCACAAGGGTATCACGAAACTGGGAGTGGTAGCTCCGACCTACAGATCCAATTTCTTTTTTTCCAGCGGCAGATTCAAGGGGAAAGAGAAGGAGGGTAAATGGTTTGCCTCTCCAAAACTCAGGAACAAGATTCTTGATGATGACCAGAAGGGGACGTGGCTCAATTATCTTCAGGTGTGCATCAAAATCGCCAGGGCGGTCAAGAGAATGCATGCGGCCGGACTGGCTCATTCTGATCTGTCATATAAAAACGTTTTGGTGGATCCTCTGAAGGGCGATGCGTGCATTATCGATATTGACGGCCTGGTGGTTCCCGGGAAATATCCTCCTGATGTTGTCGGCACTCCCGACTTTATTGCTCCGGAGGTGCTGGAAACCGTGGCTCTTCCGAAAACAGATTCCAATAAAAAGGTTCCTTCGATTCTCACCGATCGGCATGCGCTGGCAGTTCTGATTTACATGTATCTTCTGTATCGCCATCCTCTTCGCGGCGGGATGATTTGTGACCCCGACGACAGTGCCAGGGACGAGGAGCTCTGCATGGGCAGGGAGGCTCTGTTTATCGAGCATCCCACCGACAGAAAAAATCGCCCTGTGGTTAAAAATCTTGATAAGTTCGAATTGCCGCAGGGTGATGTGGATAAGCTGCCATACACTCTTTGCGGTCCCTATCTTAAACCATTGTTTGAGAAGGCGTTTATTGACGGTCTTCACGATCCCTCCAAACGGCCTTCAGCTGATGACTGGGAAAAGGCTCTTATCAAAACGGTGGATTTGATTCAGCCCTGTCAGAATCCTCAGTGCAAGGAGAAATGGTTTGTGTTTGATAATACCAGAAAACCGGTATGTCCTTTCTGCGGTACAGCATATAAGGGGGAGCTCCCGGTACTGAATTTTTATTATCGTCCCAGACCCAATGATTCATTCAGGTTTGAAAATGCCCGGCTGATGGTTTTCAGCAAGCAGTCTCTCTATAAATGGCATATCGATAAGAATATCCACCCTAATGAAAAGCTTGCCGATGCTGATAAGAAGCCGGTGGGAGATTTTCATTTGCATAACGGCTCCTGGATTCTGATTAATCGCGGTATGAGCGATTTGTACGATGTGTCGGATGCAAATAACAGGAAAAAGATTGCGATAGGACAAAGCGTATCTCTGACGGATGGACGAAAGATCCTGTTCGGGACCAGCGTTTCCTCCCGGCTTTGTGTGGTTCAGTTAGTTAAAAATTAGGATGATGATATGAGAAGGTTACCGATCTTTTTTGTCGTTGACGTTTCCGAATCCATGGTAGCCGATCTGCCTAAGGTGGATAAAGGGCTTCAGATGATTGTGAAGGAGCTGAGCTCGGATCCGTATGCTTTGGAAACTGTTTTTATCTCCACCATTGTTTTTGCGGGGAAAAGCAAAGTTTTAAATCCGCTTACCGAGGTTTACACGCTCAGTATCCCCAGTCTTCCTCTGGGAGGAGGCACTGATTACGGTGAGGCATTTACCTGTCTTATGCGGGAAATCGATCGCAACGTTGTGAAGACCACTGCTTCTCAAAAAGGGGACTGGAAGCCTTTGGTATTTTTCTTTACCGACGGCAATCCGACCTCATCATCCTACAAAAGGGTATTTGACAAATGGCGCAATGAATATTCCAGAAAGGCTTCGGTCATCGCGGTGTCCCTGGCGGCCAGGCTGGATTATTCCATCCTCGGGCAGATTACGGAACAGATTTACCTTCTGGATGACATGGACGATGAAACCGTGAGGGGGTTCTTTAAGTGGGTAAGTGCGTCAATTCAGACAAACAGCGTAGCTGTCGGAGACAACAAGACCGTAGCCGAGGATCGGATCATGAAGGAGGATGCCGGCGAGAAGGTACATAAAATAAATCTTAAAAAGGAAAAACGACCGGGGCAGGACAGCATTGCAGGGGATGAAAACGTCAGAGTCATTATCGGTAAATGCTCCGGCAGGAAGAAGAGATACATTGATCTTTATCGCCGGGACAATTCGGGGGTGTTTTCGGAAGAGGGCTGTTTTCCCGTTCCTGACGAGGAGACCTACGACGAACTGTCATCGGGCGGCGGCAGTGGCAGCGATCTTGATATGAACGAAGTGCAGCACAAGGATGACTGCAACTGTCCGCACTGTAATAATCCCGTAATCATTACCAAGTGCTCCTGCGGCCGGATATTCTGCTGCAATCCTCAATGTGAAAAATCTGTTGACGGTTGCATGCAGCTTACCTGTCCGTGGTGCGGAAGTACCGGTTATTATCAGTTCGGCTCCTTCTCTGTAGGTACCGGACTCGGGTAATCATAAAGCTTTTTAGCATACGGCAGGACAGGTTACCGGTTCCTGGAACCGCTGATATCGTGTCATAATCCGGATTCTGAGAAATGTCAGATGTTGTGCGGGGCTGTTCTGTCCCCGCTTCGGTGTGTGTTCTTTCGGATCTGAAATATTGTTACCTGGTGAATTCTTCAGACTTCTTAACAAGAGTTTTTCGCTTGACACCGAGAGTTGCTATAATCACCATGTTTTCTGGACCTTGCCAACGATTTTACAGGAGGTAATTCAATGAACAGGTTAAGAATTGCGCTGGCTTTAGCAGCTTTGCTGCCGGTATCGGCTATGGCTGATGTGCTCACTGATGCAGTAACCGATGTCGCAAAGCAGGAAGCAAAGAATCAGGCTGCAAATGCCTTGCAGGGAACCGGTGCCGACAAGATTATCAGCGGGGTGGATCAGGTTAATTCCGGCATGAATCAGCTGAAGAATATACCGACCACTGCTCAGTCCGGAGGAAAATCTCTTGCCGATACCGCCGCTGACAAGGCTGTTGACTATGCCCGTGACAAAGCAGAAGAGTATGTTAAGAACAAGGCCGCAAATTCTGTCGGAACTCCGGATTCTTTAAAGAATGCCTTGGAGGCCAAGAGCAAGTACGATAAGGCAAAAAATTCAGCAGAAACCCTGAAGAACAACACCGAGCAGACTCTTAAGGCGGCTGACGATCTTAAAAATGCTTTTAAGTAACATGCTGCGGGCGTGCTTGCTAACCTGATTCTTAAAATTTAAAATTATGACCTGATTTCAGGGTATTCTGGATAGTTCGGTCGGAAATGCACAGGGCGATCATTTTGCTTTGTGCGTGTTTTTTTCTGTGTGCAGAGGTTAATAATGCTGGAGATTTTCAATTCCCTCACTCATCGCAAGGAAGAGTTTGTTCCCATGGTTCCGGGAAAGGTAGGAATCTATGTGTGCGGAGTTACAGTTTACGATCTCTGTCATATCGGGCATGGCAGAACATTTGTGTGCTTTGATACCGTGGTGCGTTATCTTCGCTACCTCGGGTATGATGTTACCTATGTCAGAAATATTACCGATGTTGATGACAAGATTATTAAAAGAGCCAATGAAAATCAGGAAACCTGCGCAGCTCTTACCGAAAGACTTACCGTGGAAATGTACCGGGATTTTGATGCGCTTGGTATCATGCGTCCAGATATTGAACCCCGGGCGACTCAGAATATTCCAGAGATCATTGCTCTTGTGGATCAGCTCATCAAAAACGGCAATGCCTATGTTGCCGATAACGGCGATGTGATGTTTGACATTGATTCATTCCCGGAGTACGGCAGACTGTCCGGTCAGGTTCTTAATGATTTAAAGGCCGGAGCCCGGGTCAGTGTAGAATCCGCAAAAAGAAATCCTTACGATTTTGTCCTCTGGAAAATGTCAAAGCCCGGAGAACCGATGTGGGATTCCCCTTGGGGAGCCGGACGTCCGGGATGGCACATAGAGTGTTCTGCAATGAACTCCAAATATCTTGGAAAGGAGTTTGATATTCACGGCGGCGGTTCGGATCTTATTTTTCCGCACCATGAGAATGAAATTGCCCAGAGTTGCTGCGGCTGGCACACTAAATATGTTCATTACTGGCTTCATTCCGGGATGATGATGATAAACAAGGAAAAAATGTCAAAGTCTTTGGGGAATTTTTTCACCATCAGGGATTTACTTGACAAGTATGACGGTGAAACGTTGCGTTACTTCCTGATGAGCGCTCAGTACCGCGGCCAGCTTAATTATTCCGAAGATAATATCCGTCAGGCCAGAGCATCGCTCCTCAGACTGTATACGGCATTGAGAGATGTTGTTCCTGCCGAACCTATGACCGGATCGGTTTATGAAGACAGCTTCAGAAAGGCCATGGATGATGATTTTAATACTCCGGAAGCCTATTCAGTGCTGTTTGAGCTGGCAAAGGATCTTAATATAGCGAAATCTGAAAACCGCGGAGATGCCCCGGCTTTGGCAGGACTTCTCAGGAAACTGGGATGTGTGCTGGGATTGCTTTCAAAGGATCCTGAATCATATATCAAGGGAAACGATGCAGCATCGGGAGATCTGGATACGGCAAAAATTGAAGAGCTTATCCAAAAAAGAGCCGAAGCCAGAAAAAACAAAAACTGGGCAGAAGCTGATCGGGCACGAAATGAGCTTCAGGAAATGGGAATCCTCATAGAAGACGGTCCGACCGGTACTACCTGGAGAAGGAAGGACTGACAGCAAACTGCCACAGACTGACAGGCGGTTTTGCTTAAAGAGCCCTCTGATCACTCCTTGAACGGGTGAAAAATCAGGGGCTGCGTTTTTGTTTATCCCTGATAATATTATGACAGACAGGTATGTTTTTGATGTGGCCGTTGTCGGGCTAGGTCCTGCCGGTGCGACCTTTGCCAGGCTGTTAAATTCATCTCTGAAGGTGATTGCTCTGGACAAAAAGGATGATACCGAAGACAGTTTCCGAAAGCCGTGTGGCGGCCTTCTGGCTGATGATGCCCAAAAATGTTTTGCCAGATTCGGGCTTACCCTCCCTGTGGGAGTGCTGGTAAACCCGCAGATATTTTCGGTAAGAACTATGGATCTGGTAACTGGATACGAGAGGCATTACCAGAGGTTTTACCTGAACATGGATCGGCATAAGTTTGATTGCTGGCTTAAGAGTCTGATTCCTGAAAGCGTTGACGTTCACAACGGAGTCTCGGTGTCTGGCTTCAAGGATCTGGGTGATTGCTACGAAATTTCCGTAACGGAGAATAAAACACGGAAAACCTATTATGCCAGGTATATTGTCGGGGCGGATGGCGCAAATTCAGTAGTAAGGCATACTCTGTTCCCGAATCATAAAATCCGTTCCTATCTGGCAATCCAGCAGTGGTTTCCTGATGAACACGAATCCCCCATGTATTCCTGCATTTTTGATAAAACTCTGACAGACTGCTATTCATGGGGAGTTTCAAAGGATAATTGCTTTATCGTTGGCGGAGCCTTTCCGGCAAGGAGGGCAAGGGACAAATTCCGAACACTGAAAGAAAAACTGACAAAGCGGGGGTTTAAGCTGGATTCCCCGGTAAAAACTGAAACCTGTCTGGTGCTCAGTCCCAGACATCCCTGGCAGTTCCGTATTGGCCGTGGCAGGTGCTTTTTGATAGGAGAGGCAGCAGGATTTATAAGCCCGTCATCTCTGGAGGGGATGAGCTATGCTTTTGACAGCGCGTATCGTCTGGCAGAGCTCTTTAATAACGGGAAGGAAGTAACCCTGAAGGATTACCGCAGGGCCACGTGCCTCCTGAGAGGAAAGCTGGTTCTGAAACTCCTTAAAAAGCCTTTTATAACCTAAACTCTATGGCAGCGTATGACTAAACCATACTCGCTGTCATTTCAAAGCTATCGTCCCCATTCCCTCAACGTCCTGTCCCCCCTTGCAAAATAAC
>CACYPY010000007.1 GCA_902776415.1 uncultured Ruminobacter sp. | reverse complement strand
CTCACTGAAGGAATCTCGGCCAATGCCAAAGCCTTCAATGATGAAAACTCCATCCGGGATTTTATCTATGTTCTTCTGCCCCGGAACGGAATTATAAAATCCCGGGAAAATCCCAATGCCCAGGGCTTTTCGGATCTGGAGATCAGAACCAATGAAGTAAAGCTCGTGATTGAATTTAAGAGAATCCGGGACGGCTATCCCCTGAAAACCGCCATGAATGATGCCCTTAATCAGCTTAAATCCCGTCATTACGGCGAAACCGTTCAGAATCTCAGGCTCATCCGGGCGGCAATGGTGATATCTCCGGAGGATCGGAATCTTGCTGACTTCCGGGTACTGGAGGAGGAGACGGACAAATAAAGAGCGGTGACACGATGAAGGTTTTCGATGTGATATTCGCCGATTGGTTCAATAATCGCACAGGTCGAATTAGTGTACAAAAATCGAAATCAGGCAGGTTGTTTTTATCTTTTTCATTCGTTATAATGCACGGGCTTCGCAAAGGTTGCGGAGCCTTTGTTTTTTTGTCTAAAACACACGCCCGATGTCAATGTGAGTGCGGGGTGCCCCAGTGGTTGCATTTCACAGTCTGGCGGAGGCTTAACCCCTTTTAAGGAATTAAAATGTCTAACGTTACCATGAGCGAAATGCTCGATGCCGGTGTTCATTTCGGCCATCAGACCCGTTACTGGAATCCCAAGATGAAGCAGTATATTTACGGCTCCAGGAATGGTGTTCATATCATCAATCTCGACAAGACTGTTGCCTGCCTTGATGATGCCCTTAATTTCATTGGTTCCGTAGTATCCCGGAAGGGCAAGGTTCTTTTTGTGGGAACCAAGCGTGCCGCTTCCGATCAGGTTAAGGAAGCAGCGCTGTCCTGCGGTCAGTATTATGTTAACCACCGCTGGCTGGGAGGCCTTCTGACCAACTGGAAGACTGTTCGTCAGTCTATCAGGAAGTACAAGGATCTGGAGACTCAGGCTACCGATGGCACCTTTGACAAGCTTACCAAGAAGGAAGTGCTGATGCGTACCCGTGAAATTGCCAAGCTTGAAAAGAGCTTTGGCGGTATCAAGGATCTGGGCACTATTCCTGATGCACTTTTTGTAATCGATGCTGAAGTTGAGCACATTGCCATTGACGAAGCCAACAAGCTCGGCATTCCTGTTGTTGCAGTTGTTGATACCAATTCCAATCCTGACGGTGTTAACTATGTGATTCCCGGCAACGACGACGCAATCCGCGCCATTGCTCTCTACCTCAAGGCTGTTTCCGGTGCCGTTAATGACGCCCGCGAGGCTCTGACCAACGCCCGTCCTGACGAGCAGGCTCAGGAACAGGCTGAACAGGCTGAGTAATATCTCCGACGGAGCCGAGGCCGTCCCTCGGTTCCTTGTTTCTTTTTCCACTTAAAGGATAATCAAATGGCTAACATTACCGCTGCTCTCGTAAAGGAGCTCCGTGAACGTACCGGCGCCGGCATGATGGACTGCAAGAAGGCTCTTGTCGCTGCTGACGGTGATATCGAAGTGGCTATTGATAACATGCGCAAGAACGGCCAGGCCAAGGCTGCCAAGAAGGCCGGCCGTGTTACTGCCGAGGGTGTTATCGCTTACGCTTCCAACGAAAACAAGGCTTATATTGTTGAAATCAACTGCGAGACCGACTTCGTTGCCAAGGATGCCGGATTCAATGAATTCTGCAACAATGTTGCCCGTGTTGCTCTTGATAAGAATGTTGCCGACGTGGAGGCTCTCAAAAACGAGACCTACCCTGGCACCTCTGACTCTGTTCAGACCGTTCTTACCAACCTTATTGCCAAGATTGGCGAAAACATGTCAATTCGCCGCGTGGCCTCTCTTGAGGGTTCTAATCTTGGTATCTACATCCACAGCAACAAGCTTATCGGTGTAATTGCCTCTCTTGAAGGCGGCGATGCCCAGCTTTCTCATGACATTGCCATGCATATCTGCGCCAGCGCTCCGCAGTACATCACCAAGGAAGAAGCTCCTCAGGATCAGATCGAGCATGAACGTCAGATTCAGACCGAGATCACCGAGAAGGAAGAAGCCGAGAATGTTGCTGCAGGAAAGAAGGCCAAGCCTGCCAATGTTCTTGCCAACATCATCGAAGGCCGTATCAACAAGCGTTTCGAAGAGCTTTCTCTGGTTACCCAGTACTTTGTCAAGGACGGCAGCAAGAGAGTAAGCGAGGTTCTCAAGGAAGGCAAGGCTTCCGTTAAGACCTTCGTGCGTCTGAAGGTTGGCGAAGGCATCGAGAAGAACGTTGTTGACTTTGCAGCCGAGGTTGCCGCTCAGGTGGCTGCCGCTCAGGCCAAGTAATCCGAAGAACCGGAAAATGTCCGGTTCAGCATAAAGGCGGTGGTACCGCCTTTTTTTATGTCTGCTGAAAACAGGGTTGCCATAAAAGTTCAGAGATTCCCGAGGAGATCTTGCGGGTCTCCGTCCGGACAGCGCTTCATTTTCTGATTTTTGCGGAACTGTCCCATATATATTATAATTTCAGGATCAGACAGTGTTTGTGGATAAAGTACGGTGCAGCTGAAATGAGTCACAAAAGTTTTAAGCGGGTTCTATTAAAGTTGAGCGGCGAAGCTCTCGAGGGAAAGGAAAGCTTCGGCATCGACCCTGAGGTTCTTGATCGTATGGCCGGAGAAATCGGTGCAGTGGTCAGTTCCGGTGTCGAGGTAGGTCTGGTTCTGGGAGGCGGCAATATTTTCAGGGGCGCCAAACTGGCGGATGCCGGGATGAACCGGGTGGTAGGAGACCATATGGGAATGCTGGCAACCGTTATGAACGGGCTGGCCATGAGAGACGCACTTTACAGAGCAGGAGTTCCGGCTACGCTGATGTCTGCGATATCCATGCCGGGGGTATGCGCCTCCTACTCCTGGACCGAGGCGATTCATGCTCTTTCGGCCGGCAGAGTGGTAATAATGGCCGCCGGGACCGGGAATCCTTTTTTCACTACCGACAGCGCTGCCTGTCTCCGGGCTATTGAGATTCAGGCAGATGCCGTAATCAAGGGCACCAAGGTGGACGGTATCTACAGTGCGGATCCGGTAACCCATCCGGATGCCGAGCTTTACCGCGAGCTTACCTATCAGGAGGTAATGGATCGGGAGCTTAAGGTAATGGATCTGGCGGCCTTTGTGCTGGCCAGGGATCACAAAATGCCGATTATGGTGTTTAACATGAATCGTCCGGATGCCCTGATGCGGGTTATTTCCGGCGAGGATGAAGGCACCATTGTCAGATAGCAAGGCCAGGGCCTGAAGCCGGTATGTAATATCAGGCCACATAAATATAAGGTAAAAGATTATGTCAGTTAATGATATCAAAGCGACTGCGAAGGAAAAGATGGCCAAGGCTGTTAAATCCCTGGAGAACCGTATCTCCAAGGTAAGAACAGGCAGAGCCCAGCCGTCCCTTCTTGACGGGATCATGGTTGAGTATTACGGTTCCAAAACTCCGTTAAATCAGGTGGCATCCGTCAACGTTGCCGATGCCCGTACTCTGTCTGTAACCGTTTTTGATCGCAGCGCGGCCAAGGAAGTTGAAAAGGCTATTCGCGACAGCGATCTGGGGCTCAATCCGGTATCTGCCGGCACCTCTCTCCGCATCCCGCTTCCTCCTCTGACCGAGGATCGCCGCAAGGATCTTATCAAGGTTGTCCGGGGCGATATCGAGCAGGGCAAGGTTGAAATCCGCAATATCCGTCGTGATGCCAACAATGACATCAAGGCTCTGACCAAGGACAAGGAAATCTCCGAGGACGAGGAAAAGAGAGCTCAGGATGAGATTCAGAAGCTTACCGATGCCAGTATCAGGGATATTGAAAAGATTCTGGCAGATAAAGAAAAAGAGCTTATGGAGATCTGATCCGCAGTGTCAGGTAATCTTAACACCCCGATCCGTCCGGGAGACGAAGCTCGGGTTCCGGGGCATGTGGCCATTATTATGGACGGTAATGGTCGCTGGGCTCGGCAGCGCGGTCAGATCCGTCTGGCCGGGCATCGCGCCGGAGTCAAGTCTGTAAGACGGGCCATTGAGTTTGCGGGACGGCATGGTATCGGACAGCTCACTCTTTTTGCCTTCTCCTCTGAAAACTGGAAGCGCCCGGAAACCGAGGTGTCGGGCCTCATGGAACTTTTTTCCTGGGCCTTGTCTAACGAGACGAAGCATCTTGCCGAAAACAATATCAGATTTCGGGTGGTGGGTGATATCTCCCGTTTCCCGGAAAATGTCCGGTCGGCCATAGCCGAAGCCGAGAAAGCTACGGCCGGCAATACCGGCCTCAGACTGGTGATTGCCGCCAATTACGGGGGCCGCTGGGATATTGCCAGTGCAGCCCGGATTCTGGTGCGAAGGGCCAGGGCCGGCGAGATTTCCGAGGATGATGTCAGCGAGGATCTTGTGACGGCATCTCTTGCGGTTACCGATGATGTGGATCTTCTGATTCGAACCGGCGGAGAGCGCCGCATATCAAATTTTCTGCTCTGGCAGCTGGCATACAGCGAAATCTACATCTCGGACGTTCTCTGGCCAGATTTTGACAGCAAAGTGTTTCAGACGGCGCTTGATTATTACCGGGGAAGAGAGAGACGCTTCGGCCGCACCAGCGAACAGGTGCAGGAGCGGAGGCTTTAAGTTTTGTTAACCATTGCGGTTTTGCAAGGCGGAACCGCGATCTGATACGGCGGTGGCTTTCAATCATATGCTAACCAGAACAATTACCGGATTTTTCCTGTTTGTGTTTGCCGGGCTGTGGCTTTTTTTTCCGGTGTCAGAGACGGAATCCGCCCGTTACCTTGCCCTGGACATCTTTAATATTGTCACTGTCCTGATAGTTGTCATTGGCGGCTGGGAGTTTTCAAAGCTGGTATTTCTTTGGGAAGGGGATCGTGCCGGAGCTGATCCCTCCGTTTCCGGAAAGCCGCCCCGGAATCTTTTCCTGAAAAGATCTCTTTACGCGGCTTTTGTTTTTCTGGTGGCTTTGCTGGCTTTTAAAGACGTGGTCAGAGAAGTCGGTTTCGGAGACTGGGCGAGACCGGCGGAGGTTTTGTCAAATTTAAGTAACGGCTTTGTTTTCTGGGTTCTTATGGCCGGCCTTTTCTGGTGGCTTCTTGCAACAGTGATGGTGTTCTGTTATCCCCGTTCCGGAGTCATGATGCGCTTCTGGTGGCAGAGAGCGCTGTACGGCCTTTTTACCCTGATTCCCTTCGGCGTTTCTCTGATGCTGCTCCGGGGTACCGGTATCAGCCATTACGGAGATGATCCCTGTATCGGCAGCCGTATTCTCCTTTCGGTAATGATGCTGGTATGGAGTGCCGACTCGGGAGCGTATTTTGCGGGACGTCTTCTGGGAAAGCATCATATGAGCTCTCATGTCAGCCCCAAAAAGACCTGGGAGGGACTGGCGGGAGGTGTGCTGCTGGCTCTGGCGGTGTACTGCATCCTTTACTGCACCGGGATGTATACCGTGTATTATTCGAATTTCGCCGCCCTTACCGTTTCGGCAGTGCTGGCGGTGGTATTTTCGGTCTTCGGTGATTTGTCTGAAAGCATGTTCAAGAGATATGCCGGGATTAAGGATTCCGGAGTTATTTTTCCGGGACACGGCGGGATGCTGGATCGCATAGATTCCCTTTGTGCGGCCGTGCCGGTGTTTCTTTTGTCCTATTCAATATTAAGCGTGCTCTTAAGCTAGTTTTCGCCACAGGTTTTTGTTTTATGAATAAAGTTACAGTTTTAGGCGCCACCGGTTCCATTGGAACCAGCACTTTGGATGTTATCAGAAGAAATCCGGACAGATACAGTCTTTTTGCCGCCACGGCCCGCAGCAATGTTTCAAAGATGCTTGCCATTGTCGGGGAGTTTCATCCGGATGTGGCAGTAATGCTTGAGGAAAAGGCTGCAGCCGAGCTCAGGGAGCTTTTGGCCGGCAAAGGTCTTAAAACCGAGGTTCTTTCCGGAACCGAGGCTCTCAGTGCAGTGGCATCCAGTGACGATGCGGACAGCGTGATGTCTGCCATTGTCGGTGCCGCCGGCCTGAAGCCGACACTGGCGGCCATTACTACCGGGAAAACCGTCTATCTGGCGAACAAGGAATCTCTGATTATGAGCGGGCATATTTTTGTTGATGCCGCCAGAAGATACAAATCCCGCATTGTTCCGGTGGACAGTGAGCACAATGCCATTTTTCAGTGTCTGCCCGAAAAGGAGCAGAACCGTATCGGGCGCTGCGATCTCCGGGAGGCCGGAATTACCAGACTGGTCCTCACCGGTTCCGGTGGACCGTTCCGGGATCGTGATATCGCCACGCTGTCCGAAGTAACTCCCGAGGAGGCGGTAAGCCATCCTAACTGGAGCATGGGGCGGAAGATCAGTGTTGACAGTGCCACCATGATGAACAAGGGCTTTGAGTTTATCGAAGCCAAGTGGCTTTTTAATGCCGACCCCGGCGATATCGAGGTTATTGTGCATCCCGAATCCGTAATCCATTCCATGGTGCGCTATCGCGACGGATCCGTGCTGGCGGAAATTGGGGTTCCCGATATGAGAACTCCCATCGCCCGTGCTATGGCCTGGCCTGGTCGTATTGACTCCGGTGCAGAGGCCATTGACTTTACCAGGCTTGGCAGTCTGACCTTCAGATCTCCGGATTTCAGCCGCTACCCCTGTCTTAAGCTGGCCATTGATGCCTGCTATACTTCTCAGGCCCTTACCACGGCCGTAAACGCTGCCAACGAAGTGGCGGTTCAGGCCTTCCTGGACGGCAGACTGCGGTTTACCGATATCTATACTGTTGCCGCCAGAACAGCGGATTGCTTCACTCTTGCCCCGGCTGATTCTCTTGAGGATGTTCTGAACATTGATCTCGCAGCGCGCAGCAAGGCCTTCAGTATCCTCGAGAATCTGGGCAGGTAGAGCGTCCGATGGATATTCTCAGCAATATTTTTTATTTTTGCGTGGCTCTGGGAGTTCTCATTGCCATCCATGAAGCAGGCCATTTTTTTATGGCCCGGTTCATGGGGGTGTATGTGGAGCGGTTTTCACTGGGGTTCGGTCCGGTGCTCCTGTCCCGCAAGGGCAAAAACGGCACGGAATATTCGCTGTCTCTGCTCCCCTTTGGCGGTTATGTGAAGATGTATGGCGAAGACAGGAACAGCATTGAGCCTGAGCGTGAGCATGAGGCCTTCTGCTGCAAGAAGGTGTGGCAGCGGTTCCTGATAGTGCTGGCCGGCCCCTTCAATAATATTGCTTTGGCGTGGGTTATCTATTTTGCGGTGTTCATGCTGGGAATTCCCGATGTCAGGCCGGTGTTTGACGTTATTCCCGGAGGACTGGCCGCCGAGCATGGTTTCCGGTCCGGGGATCTCATTGTCAGAGTCGGCGATGATGAGATTGCCGATATAGAGGAGAGTCTGTACAGCCTGATTAGCCGGATTGGAGAGGATGCGGTCACGGTAACCGTCAGAGGCAATTACGGCGGCGATTCGGAAAGAGAACTGGAGCTGCCCCTGTCATCCTGGTCGCTGGAACCCGGTAATACCAAAATTCTTGAGGAAATCGGTCTGGAGCCGCTTTCATATAAAATTTCGGGACGGATTGAAATGGTTGAATCCGGTTCCCGGGCTGAGGCCGCCGGACTTGAGAAGGATGATGAATTTGTCAGCTATGACGGGATTGCCTACCAGGACTGGAAAGCTTTCAGCGCGTATATCAGAGCGCATCCTGAAAAGTCCATAACCCTCAGTCTGAAGAGAGGAAACGCTGCCATCTCCGCTGATCTGGTACCGGAAGCCCGGGATAAAAACGGCGAGGTTCAGGGGTATGCCGGCATTATGCCGGCCATAGACGAGATCCCCGGGATTTCCTTTGTCAGAAAGTATGATTTCTGGCCGGCGATCAAAGGAAGCTGGTACAAAACCTGGGATATGAGTATCATTACGCTCAGGTTTATCAGGAAGTTCGCCACCGGCGAAATTTCCCCCAAAAACATTTCCGGACCGGTGGGAATCGCGAAAGGGGCGGGACTTACCGGCCGCATGGGATATATATTCTTTTTGAGCTTCATGGCGCTTATAAGCGTGAATCTGGGAGTGCTTAATCTTCTTCCGATACCGGTTCTGGACGGAGGACATCTGTTTTTCTATATTCTGGAGGGAATTTTCCGGAAACCTGTTTCTGCAAAGGTTCTGGATATCCTGATGAAAACGGGTTTTGTGCTGCTCTGTCTCCTGATGATAGTCGCCGTGTTCAATGATCTTTATTTTTCATGGTAGATAAAATGCTGTATTCAAAGCTCTTCTGCTGCATGACGCTGGCCCTTACCGCAATGGGAGCGTTAAGCAATTCTGCTTCTGCATCCCAGGGGGAGGATTCCGATCACGGGCTTCAGGGAAGTCTCCCGAAGGTTATGCACATCAACGATATCGAGGTGCGCGGTCTTTATCGCGTTACCAAGGGGGCGGTACTGCTTTCCCTGCCGATTCAGGCCGGGGACGATGTCACCAGGGAAGATGTGGCTCAGGCTCTCAGAAAGGTATTCCGGACCAGCAACTTTGATATGGTCAATGCCTACTATACGAGCCAGGGCGTGCTGATAATCGATGTCAAGGAACGTCCCACCATCGTAAACGTCTCCTACGCCGGAAACAATGCCATCAAGGCCGAGCAGCTGGACGACATTATCAAGGCTCATAATGTCAAGACCGGAGAGATTCTTGATGTGGAAAAGCTGCGGGAGCTGGAGGCCTCGCTGGAGGATTACTATAACAGCACCGGACGGTATCAGGCCCGGGTTTCCACCATTCTGGTATATCTGCCGCGGAACCGGGTGGACGTTAAGTTTAATTTCACGGAAGGCGTCAGCGCCAAAATCGAGCAGATCAACATTGTTGGCAACAGGAGTTTTCCGGAAGAGAAGCTTTTGGCTCAGCTGGAGCTCCGGGATCATGTGCCCTGGTGGAATTTTCTGGCAGACAGAACCTTTCAGGCGCAGAAGTTCAGCGGAGACCTGGAAACCATCCGTTCCTTCTACATGAACCGCGGCTATGTCCGTTTCAAAATTGATTCCACCCGGGTAGAAATGACTCCGGACCGCAAGGGCATTTATCTCAGTATTTCCATCAGCGAGGGAGATCAGTACAGCTTTGACAAATTCAATGTCATCGGCGAGACCTATGGCCACAGCGAGGAAATGCTGAAGCTGATTCCGCTGGTTCCGGGAGATGTTTACGATGCCAATCAGGTTTCTCACACCGAGGAACTTCTGGCCAACTACATGGGCAAGTTTGGCTATGCCTATACCAAGGTTAAGGCCATTCCCGTCATTGATGACGAGAAAAAGCTGGTTTCACTGAACTTTTCGGTGGAACCGGGGCATCGCATATACGTTACCGATGTCCGGATTACCGGAAATACCATTACCACTGATGAGGTGGTGCGCCGGGAACTCAGGCAGATGGACGGCACCTGGCTTTCCAATGAGGCCATCAGCACTTCGAAGAGACGTCTGGATCAGCTGGGATTCTTTGAAACCGTGGATGTCACTCCCCGGAAGACGGGGCCGGACAGTGATACCGTGGAAGTGGTGACCACCGTCAAGGAACGGCCCACAGGATCCATTAAGGCCGGCATTGGCTTCGGAACCGAAACCGGAATCAATCTGAACGCTGAAATTTCGCAGGACAACTTTCTGGGATATGGCGGCAATGCCAGTATCGGCGTTAATACCAACAAATATGACCAGAAAATAGAACTGCGCTATGACGAGCCCTATTTTACGGTTGACGGTGTGAGTCTTGGCGGCAACGTTTATTATGAAAAGTTTGAAGCCGGCGATGCCAACATTGTTGACTATACCAACGAAAAGTTTGGTACCGGTCTCAGTATAGGCTACCCGATAGATGAGCATAACTTCATCCGCTACAGCGTCGGATACGAGCACAACAGGCTTTCGCAGACATCCTCCTTTATTCAGATTCAGCGTTTCTGGGATACCTATGTGGACAAGGATGTCAGAAACGGCAAGGTGGTCTTCCAGAACTACACTGCGGGCCTTTATTTTTCCAGAAATTATCTGGACCGGGGTGCTTTGCCCACGGATGGCAGCAAGCAGACGGTGTACGGTACCGTGGCAATTCCGGGGTCCGACACCAGATACTACAAGGTTGGCGCGGATACCACTCATTTCTTCCCGCTGGACAAGGACAGAAGATACATCATCAATTTCAGGGCCAAGGCCGGCTACGGCAATGGCTACGGTACCAGAAACGGCATTGAGGAAACCCTTCCGTTCTTCCAGAATTATTATCTGGGCGGTGATGAGTGGCTGAGAGGCTTCAAGTACAATGCAGTGGGTCCGAAGGCTCTTTATAATTCCTTTACCATGGGCAATGTGGGGGTAATGGGAAGCCGTGAATCGGTGGGCGGAAATGCGATTGTGGCCGGAAGCCTTTCGCTGATTGTTCCTACTCCGTTTGCCTCAGAGGGGTATGACAGGTCGCTCAGAACCTCGATTTTCCTGGATGCCGGTTCCCTGTGGGATACCAATTATGATCCGGGCGCCATCGGGCAGTGCTTTGGAAAGTGCGACTACATATATGATTACTCCGATCCCAAGGAATACCGCATGTCCGCGGGTGTCACTCTGGTATGGGTGTCTCCAATGGGACCTATCGGGTTCTCACTGGCAGAGCCTATCCGGAAGAAGGCCGGAGACCGTACCGAGTTCTTCTCCTTCAGTCTGGGACGGACCTTTTAATTCCGCGTAACAGGGCAGTACCGGACGGACAGCTTCCGATACGGAGAGGGTTCATGCATTTTTCAGCAAACCTGTATGGGAATGAGGCAAACAGTGACGGATGAAATGGTATTCTGAGAGTTTTTAACGATCCGGGTTTGATAATGGAATCATCCTGCAAGAGTGCATATCAGATGGCTGACAGGATGTTCATCAGAAGTACCGCCGTCTGGCAAACGTATTGCCGGGAAAAAACTGCGGGCACGCATGCGAACAGATGTGATGTAAGATTTGTTTCTGAACTGGCGTGAACATTTTACAGAGTAATACTGAAAGGGCTTTGACAGGCGTTCGTTATACCGTTACCGCGCAGTTATGTCAGACATCCCGGGAGATTGTGGGTTCACTGAGGCCACTGTCTCCTGATACCAAAGAAAAAACATAGTGGATCTGTTACCGTTATTCCTGACCGGGGCATGACTGATCCCAGGTATACCCGGTTTTTTGTGCGACCCGTGATGTTATTTTCCGGGGCTTTGCGGCATCAAATCGTTACCGGGTTGACACTCAATATTTTTGTCAGTAAATTATTGTTAATTTCACAACAGAAGGAACAGATAAAATGAAGAAACTGTTAACAGTTGCAGCATTATCGGCAGTACTGGCTTTCGGCTCGGTGGCAGCCCAGGCCCAGGAGCTTAAGATTGGTCTCTTCAATTACGCTTATGTTCTTTCCAAGATCCCTCAGACCAAGGCGGCTCAGGCCAAGGTGCAGAAGGCTCTGGATTCCAAAAAGCGCGCTCTTGACAAGATGGAAGCTGATTACAACAACCTGCAGAAGGCTCTCCAGAATCCTGGCATTTCCCAGACTGATGCTCTCAAGAAGCAGAGAGACCTGCAGATGCTGGAGGCTGAGCTTAAGGTGAAGATTTCCGAATTCCGCGAGGAAGAGCAGAAAATTGCCGGCAAGGAGCAGATGGATATCAACCAGAAGGTTCAGGCTGCCATCGATCAGGTAGCAAAGAAGAAGAACCTGTCTGTGGTTTTCCGCAGTGAAGGTGCTGTTTATCTTGGCGATGATACCCTGGACATCTCCGAAGAAGTTATCAGTGTTGTAAGCAAGTCCAAGTAATTTCAAAGTTTTTGAGGCCCGTTTTATGATAAAACGGGTTTTTTGTTTAAAATGAACAGAACATTCCCGGTTTGGCTTTTTTGAACAGCTCAAGGATATATTTATGAGTATGCTGCTTAAGGACATTGCAGAGAAGATTGGCGGGAAAATCATTGGTGATTCCGGGGTGCAGATTTCCAGAATTGCCAATTTGCAGACTGCCAAAAAGGATGAAATAAGTTTTCTGTCGGACAAGAAGCTGCACAAGTATCTGGCAGAGTCTCAGGCCGGTGCCGTGCTGGTGAAGGAAGATGACGTGCTTCCGGATTCCGGCATTACATTTGTGGTGGTTCCTAATCCTTATGTGGCCTTTGCCAGGGTCGCTCAGCTGTTTGATACCACTCCTCCCAGCTGTGCTCCTGGCATTCATCCCACAGCCGTTATCGATCCCTCTGCGGTAATTGCTCCCACGGCGTCCGTAGGCGCCCATGCGGTTATCGAGTCCGGTGTCAGAATCGGCGAAGGCACGCAGATCGGGCCAAACTGCTTTATAGGAAAGGATACGGTTATCGGCAAAAACACCAAGCTCTGGGCCAATGTATCCGTATATCATAACTGTGTTATCGGTGATTCCTGCCTTTTTCAGTCCGGATGTGTAATCGGTTCCGACGGTTTCGGCTACGCCAATGAAAGAGGGGAGTGGATCAAAATACCCCAGCTGGGAAGGGTTGTCATCGGCAACAGGGTTGAGATCGGTGCCTCCACTGCCGTGGATCGCGGTGCGGTGGACGATACTGTCATCGAGGATAATGTTATAATAGACAATCAGGTTCAGATTGCCCACAATGACAGGATCGGCTATGGCACGGCCATCGCCGGAGCCGCCGTTCTGGCGGGAAGCGTGGAGCTGGGCAAGTACTGTATTGTCGGCGGCACTTCGGTATTCGACGGTCATATCAAGATTTGTGATGGTGTTGAAATACTGGGCCAGGTGGGCAAGAATATCAATAAGCCGGGGAAATATCATTCGTTCCTGCCGGTGCTGGAGGCTGAAAAATGGTGGAAGCTTTTCCCGAAGCTTTACAGCGCAGACAGGATTGCCGCAAGACTTCAGGCTCTCGAAAAGAAGGTTCGGGATCATTTTCCCGCAGATGAAGCCGGGGACAGTGCAGATTCCAAAGACAGCAGCAAGTAAGGAAAAAGTAAGTGACTGAGATAAACACACCTGCCAAGGATTTAGATATTCAGCAGATTTTGAATTTGTTACCGCATCGTTATCCGTTTCTTCTGGTGGATCGGGTCTTAAGCTACAACACCGAGGGGGAACACAAGACTCTCAGGGGACTTAAGAACGTTTCCTTTAACGAGCCGTTTTTCCAGGGACATTTCCCGGGAAAACCGGTTCTTCCGGGAGTGCTGATTCTTGAGGCCATGGCCCAGGCCACCGGCATTCTTGCCTTTACTATGGTAGGAAAGCCGGAGCAGGATGAGCTCTATTATTTTGCTTCCATCGACAATGCCCGTTTCAAGCGTCCGGTGCTTCCGGGAGATCAGCTTATTCTCGATGTGGAATATCTGAAGGAGCGGCGTGGCATTGCCAAGTTCACCGGCGTGGCTTCTGTCGACGGACATGAGGTATGCTCAGCCGAGCTTATGTGTGCCAAGCGCCGCGGCTGATTTGAATTAAGGAGTTTTCCATGATTGATGAGAGTGCTGTTATTCATCCAACTGCCATTGTCAGTCAGGATGCGGTGATAGGTCCGCGTGTTCAGATCGGTCCCTGGACGTGGGTTGGTCCCGAAGTTGAAATCGGTGCCGATACCTGGGTTTCCTCCCACTGTGTTCTCAGAGGTCCTTCGAAAATCGGGCAACGGAACCGGATATTCCAGTTCGCGACTCTTGGTGAGGACTGTCAGGACAAGAAATACAACGGGGAGCGGACGTTTCTTGAAGTGGGCGATGACAATGTGATTCGCGAGCATTGCACGCTGCACCGGGGAACACAGGACGGCGGTTCGGTAACCCGGGTAGGCAGCCGTAATCTTTTGATGGTAAATGTTCACGTGGCTCATGACTGTCAGGTGGGTGATGACTGCATTTTTGCCAATAATGCCACTCTTGCCGGCCATGTTCATATCGGTAACTGGGTGATCTTCGGAGGTCTTGCAGCCATTCATCAGTTTGGCAGGGTCGGGGATCATGCGTTTATCGCCGGAATGGCAGCGCTCAATCAGGACGTTCCTCCGTTTGTAATGGCTGCGGGGCACTATGCCAAGCCATTTGGAATCAACAGGGAGGGACTCAGGAGAAGAGGTTTTTCTCCTGAGGGCATTGCTGCCATCAGACATGCCTACATGATTGTCTACAAGGAAGGCAACACCATTCCGGAAGCCATCGAAAAGCTTCAGGATCTGATAGCCGAGGAACCTTCCATAAGGCTTTTGTCTGACTTCCTCAAGGACAGTACCCGCGGGATCTGTCGTTAAGGTAATTCCTGATGACCCGTGATTCGCGTAACCATCTTTATGCCCTTTCGGCGTGTGAGGCCTCAGGAGATGCTCTCGGGGCCGGGCTTGTTCGTGAGCTTCTGAAAAGAGATTCGGAGGCCCGGTTTACCGGAATTTTCGGGCCGAAGATGCGTGCCGCCGCGGGTTCCCGGTACGAACAGCTCTACGATATGGAGGAGCTTTCGGTCATGGGGATTGGGGAGGTCATCAAATCCCTGCCGCGACTCCTCAGAATCCGTAAAAACTTCAAAACTGCCGTCCTGGAAAGAAATCCCGATGTTTTTGTGGGGATTGACGGTCCGGATTTCAATCTGTCGGTAGAGCTCTTTCTGAAAAAATCCGGCATTCATACTGTTCACTATGTAAGCCCTTCGGTATGGGCCTGGCGTTCCGGACGGATTCACAAAATCAGGGCGGCCACCGACATGGTGCTGTCCATTCTTCCTTTCGAGAAGGATTTTTACGCCCGGTATGACACTCCCTGTACCTACGTGGGACATCGTCTGGCCGAAGAAATTCCCATGGAGTACCCGATTACCGCCGCCAGACTGGAGCTGAATTTTTCGGAAAGCGTCTTTAAGAGCAATATGGTTACCGCAGTTCTTCCGGGAAGCCGTATTGCGGAAATCACCTTTCTGACTCCGGAGTTTGCCGAGGCTGCCTATCTTCTTCAGAAGAGCTACCCCGGGATGCGGTTTATCTGCGCAGCCACCTCCACTGCCAAGGCCCGTCTTATCAGCAGGCTGTGGCGGGAGCATGCGCCGTCAATTCCCCTTACCATCTGGGTTGGAAAGTCTCATGCGGTAATGGCGGCCGCCAATGCCGTAATTCTGTCCTCCGGCACTGCCACTCTGGAAGCCATGCTTCTTAAGAAGCGGATGGTTGTCTGCTACATTATAAGCAAGATCACCGCCATGATAGGAAAGCGGGTGGTAAAGGTGGACATGTACTCCCTTCCCAATCTTCTTTCCGGAAAACGCATTGTCCCGGAGCTTATTCAGGATGACTGCAACCCGGTACGGATCTGTGAGGAGGTCAAGAAGATCTACACTCAGGAAAACCGGGATCAGATGCTGGAGTTTGCCAGAATTCACAAGGAGCTCAGGACGGACTCCGATGCCAGGGCCGCCGAGGCGGTAATGAAGGTCATTCTTCAGGGCTGAAGGCTTTTCAGCGGTTCGGAAGATGTTTTTTCTTTAGTGCGTCATGTTTTTCCAGTTTGTCAGGATTATGATTAGTGGCAGGATCCTGACGGATTTCCGGTTTTGAATGTTGCTGTCAGTTTTAAAGGTTCCCTGATTATGTCCCAGAAAGTTTCCGAGAATGCCCGGTTTTGCTATCCTGAAATTCCGGGAGTAAGTATTTTTGCCGGAACGGATGAAGCCGGGAGGGGGCCTTTGGTCGGAAATGTGGTGGCCGGCGCGGTGATACTGGACCCGGCCCGACCGATTTCGGGGCTTCGGGATTCCAAAAAGCTTTCCGGGAAAAAACGTGAGGAGCTGTTTTTGGAGATTACCGAAAAAGCTTTGGCCTTCGGTATCGGTGAATGCACTCCCGGAGAGATTGACTCTCTCAATATTCTTTGGGCCTCCATGCTGGCCATGGAGCGGGCGGTGCAGGCTCTCAGGATAAAGCCGGATTATGTGCTGGTAGACGGGAACCGGATTCCCCGGAATCTCGGGATCCCCGCCGGGGCGGTGGTAAAGGGCGATGCCCTGGTGCCGGAAATCAGTGCGGCATCGATTCTGGCAAAGGTTACCAGGGATCGGGAACTTCTGGAACTGGATGCCCGGTATCCGCAGTACGGCTTTGCCAGGCATAAGGGATACCCCACTTCCGAGCATCTTGCCAGAATCCGGGAGCTGGGGGTGCTTTCCTGCTACCGGAAAAGCTATCGTCCGGTTAAGGAGATTCTTCTGGAAACTGACGGAAGGTTTTCGGATGATATCCTTCTCTGCGGTAAAAATACTGAATTATTCTGATCCCGTGCCGGAAAATTTCTTTCTGGCTGCGGGTTTGTCATTTAGCAGGATTACAGGATATGAACGAAAGCGGCAGATTTGTCCATCTTCATGTGCATACCGACTATTCCATTCATGACGGACTCATGGATGTGAAGGCGGTGGTTAAGAAGGCCCAGGAACTGGGAATGCCGGCGGTGGCCATCACCGATCACATGAACCAGTGCAATTCCGTAAAGCTTTATGAGGAATGTCTGCCCCGCGGCATCAAGCCGATATTCGGCATGGAGCTCTGTGTTTACGATGATACCGTGGTCAGGGGCAAGAAGGAATTTTTTACCCTGGAGATGCTGGCTCTTAACGAAACCGGTTATCGCAATATTGTGGAGCTTCAGGCTGACGGTTACCGGCAGGGGGTTATCGACTACAGATTCTGTGTTCCCCTGAGCAACATAAAGAATTACACGGATGGAGTGGCCGTGCTTTCCGGCGGCATTGACGGAGATGTCGGAAAATACATTCTGGAGGGCCGCCAGGATCTTGCCGAAAAAAGGGCGGAGCTCTACCGGCAGCTTTTTCCGGATTCCTATTATCTTGAACTGACCCGCATGGATCGTCCCGGAGAGGAACGGTATATCGCGGAGGCTCTGCTCTTGGCACAGAAGCTTGATCTTCCTGTAATTGCCACCAATTACGTGCAGTTTTCCAGGGAGGAGGATTATGAGATTCATAATATTCGGGTGGCGATTCAGGACAAGGTAACTCTGGCTGACAAAAACTGGCATCCCCCGTATACCCCGAAGATGTACATGCGTTCCTGTGAAGAGATGACGGAACTCTTCAGAGACATCCCCGAGGCCATTGAAAATACCGTCTGTCTTGCGGAACGCTGCAATGTGTATATGCATCTCGGAAAGAACTACCTTCCCAAATTCCCCACCGGCGGGCTTTCCGATGCCGAATTTTTAAAGAAGGAATCCTATCAGGGACTGGAAAAGCGTCTGGAATTCATGTACCCGGATCCCGCTGTCAGAAGCGAAAAGCGTCTTCCTTACCTTATCCGCCTAGAAAAGGAGCTCAAGGTTATTATTCAGATGGACTTTCCGGGATACTTTCTTATTGTGATGGAATTTATCCAGTGGTCCAAGAATCATGACATTCCGGTGGGGCCGGGCCGTGGTTCCGGCGGCGGATCCCTGGTGGCCTTCTGCATCGGCATTACTGATTTTGATCCCCTGCCGTTTGATCTCCTGTTCGAGAGATTCCTGAATCCGGAGCGTGTTTCAATGCCGGACTTCGACGTGGATTTCTGCATGGATAACCGCGGCAAGGTTATTCAGCATGTGGCGGCGCTTTACGGCAGACAGTCGGTATCCCAGATCATTACCTTCGGCACCCTGGCTGCCAAGGCTTCCGTCAAGGCGGTGGCCCGGGTTATGGGTAAAAGCTATTCCTTCGGAGATCGGCTGGCCAAGCTTCTCCCCAAAAAGGTCAATGACAAGCTGGACTATACCCTGACTGAAGCCCTGGCACCTCCCAAAGACCCCGCTGATGATGCGGCCAAAGCCTTCCGGGAAAAGTATGCCGAGGACGAGGAAATCCGCGAGGTGGTGGATAAGGCCATTCGGGTGGAGGGGCTTACCACCTCTCACGGCAAGCATGCCGGCGGCGTGGTGATTTCACCGTCGGTAATCACCGATTTTGCTCCCCTGATGTGTGATGAGGGAGGCGGGGATTTCAAGACCCAGTTCGACAAGCATGACGTGGAAGAGGCGGGGCTTGTGAAGTTCGACTTTCTGGGACTTCGGACTCTGACCATCATCCGCTGGGCTCTTGACATGATAAACGAGAGAATGAAGCGGGAGGGGAAGCCTCCTGTGGATATCCGCAGGATAGATTTGGAGGATCCCCTGTCCTACGAGGTGCTGAAATCCACGGAAACCACAGCGGTGTTCCAGCTGGAATCCCGGGGCATGCGGGAGCTTATCGGGAAGCTTCAGCCGGACTGCTTTGAGGATATCATTGCGCTGGTGGCTCTTTACCGTCCCGGTCCCCTGGGTTGCGGACTTGTGGATAACTTTGTAAACCGGAAGCACGGCAAGGAAGAAATTGCCTATCCGGATCCGGAATTTCAGCACCCGTGCCTGGAGCCGATTCTCAAACCAACCTACGGAGTCATCATCTATCAGGAACAGGTCATGCAGATTGCCCAGGCCATGGCGGGGTACAGTCTGGGCGGTGCCGATATTCTGCGACGGGCCATGGGCAAAAAGCAGATGGATGTGATGCAGAAGCAGCGGGCCAAGTTCCGCGCTGGAGCTGTGGAAAAGGGGATCGACGGCGACCTGGCCATGAAGATCTTCGACATGGTGGAAAAATTCGCCAAATACGGCTTTAACAAATCTCATTCCGCCGCCTATGCCCTGGTGTGCTTCCAGACCCTCTGGCTCAAGGCTCATTATCCTGCCGAATTCCTGGCGGCCATGATGACGGCGGACAAGGAAAACGCCGATAAAATCGTTGCCTATATCAATGAGTGCCGCAGACTGAATATTCCGGTTGATCCTCCTGATATCAATGAAGGGAATGTGCATTTCATCGTTAACGGTCAGGGGCATATTGTATTCAGTCTGGCAGCGGTCAAGGGGGTAGGAGAATGGCCGGTCAGAGCCATTATGGAGGAACGCAAAAAGAAGCCCTTTACCAGCATTTTCGATCTGTGCCGCAGAATAGATCGGATGTCCATGAGCCGCAGAGTGCTGGAGGCTCTTATCAAGGCGGGAAGCCTGGATCGTATAGGTCCGCACCGGGCTGCTCTCATGGCTTCGGTGGATGCCGCTCTCAAGCTTAATACCGAGTCGTCAAAGGATCGGGCATCAGGAGAGGTGGATCTGTTCGGGGGCATGATGTTTTCAGAGATTGCGGAGCCGGAGTATCCCGAGGTGAAGCCGTATCCTGACAAGATTAATCTGGAAGGAGAGGTGGAAACTCTGGGGCTTTATCTTACCGGGCATCCCATGGACCGCTATCGCAACGAGGTACTTCATTTCAGCGGGGCAAGACTGGGTGAGCTTCGACCGTCCTCCGGCGGTTTCGGGGAGGAGCGGAAAAAGATAGTTGCAGCCGGAATCATCCAGCATCTGGAATTCCGCACCACCAAGTCGGGGAATCAGTTTATTCAGGGACATCTCATTGATTATACCGGGGATGTGGTGTTTTCGTTATGGAGGGAAAAGTTTGAGAAATACCGCAATATGGTGCATGACGATATGCTGGCGGTTTTCTATGGCACCGTGGGTTATGACAACTACAATAAAAGCGTGGAAATCCGGGTTGACGAGATAATCAGCATTTCAGAAGCCCGGCATCGTTACGGACGGGCGGTGCGCATCTGTCTTGATGACCGGCTGATGAAAAAGGAAAACGAGCTCTCGCTTATCAGGGATGCTTTGTTCCGCTATCCGGGTTCCATGCCGCTGGAAATTCTTTATGAAAAGGAAAACGGCGCCATGCTGGTACAGAGCCGCTATCAGGTGGAGCCGTGTGACGAACTTCTGGATGACCTCAGGTACTACTGCGACGGCAGGGCGGCTGTTTCCTATCTGCCGCCCGACAGACCGGTATTCCATGAGTGACAGGAGAGACCGGGATCACCGACACGTTCCGGGGCCGGGAATCCGGACACGTTTTATGAAGTGGTGTAAGAAATTGTCTTTTCTGTCTCGTATTTTGCCGGGGCGTGGGTTAAAATTGGGTATTTGATTTCTGACACTGCTGCAGAAATGCGGCAGATACTGAATGCCTTCCGATCCGGCGGCACAGTTTACAGGGTTTGCGCATGAACATAGATTATTTGGATTTCGAACAGCCTATTGCAGAACTTCTTGCTCATATTGACGAACTTAAGCATGTAAGCAGCAATATCGGCGAAAGCGTTGATTTCTCGGACGAGATTGCCTCTCTTGAGAAAAAGGCCGTGGAAATGACCAGGAAGACCTTTTCCGATCTGGGGGCCTGGCAGATCTCCCGTCTTTCGCGTCATCCGCTCCGTCCGTACACTCTTGACTATATCAAGGAAATATTCACGGATTATGAGGAGCTGCACGGAGACAGAGCCTATGCAGACGACAAGGCGATTATCGGCGGCATTGCCAGAATCGACGGCGAACCGGTAATGATTGTGGGGCATCAGAAGGGTCGCAATGTCCAGACCAGAACCATGAGAAATTTCGGAATGCCCCGTCCCGAGGGTTACCGCAAGGCGCTGCGTCTCATGCAGATGGCCGAGAGATTCCGGCTGCCGATTATTACCTTTATTGACACTCCGGGTGCCTATCCGGGAGTGGGAGCCGAGGAAAGAGGGCAGGCTGAGGCCATAGCCAGGAATCTTAAGGTGATGAGTGCCCTTAAAGTTCCCATTATCTGCACTGTTATTGGTGAAGGCGGATCCGGCGGTGCTTTGGCCATTGGTGTCGGGGACCGGGTGAACATGCTGCAGTATGCCACCTATTCTGTAATCTCTCCCGAAGGCTGTGCGTCAATTCTCTGGAAGAGCGCGGACAAAGCTCCCCTGGCAGCTGATGCCATGAATATCACCGCAAAGGATCTAAAGAGGCTCAAGCTTATTGACAGTATTGTCGAGGAGCCTCTCGGCGGAGCTCACCGGGATTATCAGAAGATGGCCGAAAATCTGAAGAAGCAGCTTCTGAAGGATTTGAGCGAGCTTAAAGATGAATCTCCGGAATCTCTTTTGGAAAAGAGATATGACCGTATCATGAAATACGGTTACTGCTGATTCCGGAATTTACAGGGGCGTAGCAGGCATCTTTTTCATATTCACACAGGGGGGGGGGAGCAAACCCCCTTTCTTTTTATCCTGTTATGATTTGTTTCTGAGGCCGGAGGCAGTCTGACAGAAATGGTCGCTGAGCTGTTTTCCGATCTGATGAGATTGTCTGGCTGTGCAGAAGCCCGGTTGCGTTTTCAGATTCTCCGGCAGCCAATAATAAAGGGCGACCCTTACAACAGAATCGGGACGCCCTTCGTTTTTGCACTAAATTTATACTAATTTAAGGCTAGTCGTATTGTCCATGCTTCCAAAAAACGGTCATCCGGTTAGGGATGACCGAAAACACGGAATGAAAAACAAAGATAGGATCTTCGTTTCACAGGTACTAGTTTAGAACATTTAAACTGTGAAAAGTTCAAAAAACCGGAAAAAAATTGCAAAAGACGGGCAGTTTTATTGAAAAGTGTGAAATTGCACAAACAGAAAATAAAAAACCCATGCGGAAAAACCGCATGGGACAAAGAAGTATTATGAAGGAGACTAAACACGAAAACCGAAGTTTCTATACTTAATCTGTATGTTTAGAGTACCCCTGTTTGGAAAAGTTCAAAAAAAATTTGCAAATTTTTTAACAATTTTTTCAGGTACCGGGTTGAAAGGGGTGTTTAAATAATTTTATTAATTGTAGATGTAAATTTTCATAAGTTATACGGTTCTTTTATCTTCGGGGCGTTGTTTTGGTATTCGGAAGTCCCGGAATTTCGGTCCGGGAATGTTTTCATGAGGTGAGAAGGAACTGCTTCCGGCAGGAGAGGCGGTGTCCGGAAACGGGCGATACCGGGTGAAAAGAAGAAAAGTCAGGCACCGGCAATAAAAAACCCCTCGCTCGGGAGGGGTTTCCGAAAAAAATCTGAATTAGCCTAAAGCCTTGATCTTCTTGCTCAGGTTAGACTTGTGTCTGGCAGCCTTGTTGATGTGAATCAGGCCCTTGGTTGCGGCACGGTCAAGAAGAACCTCTGCTCTTGCGAAAGCAGCCTTTGCAGCTTCCTTGTCACCGGCCTTGCAAAGATTGATTACCTTCTTTACGGCAGTACGCATTTCAGAACGCTTAGCAACATTGCGAACACGATTTCTTTCAGCGATAACAACACGCTTCTTAGCAGACTTGATATTTGCCAAAGTAAACTCCTAAAAACTTGATAGAAAATATGTGCTTTACAGATTTAACCAAAGTTTATCGTACCGAATCGGTATTGTCTTCCTGTGAGAACTCAGCAATCCGTATAAAACTGCGACTATGGTTACCGGTGCATAGAAAAACAACACATGCCAAAGGTCAGGAAAGCGCCGCGGAGTATTTACTGACTCCCTTTCCCGAATCCGGCAGTGAAAGCGGCACAAAGAGACACTTCCTTTCAGAAATTCATGCTGCCCTAGTCCGGCGTTAGTCCAATAAACCGGGGCGTATTTTATATCTTTATTTCCGATTTGTCAGCATGTGAAACCAAATTCTTTATTTTCTGCCATTGCATGGTTGCCGGAATACCTGCCTGGCGGATCTGTATAAGGACCGGAACTTGGAGTTTTCGGTACCGGTTCCGCAAATCCCGGGCAATTGAAGAATATGCGTGACTGATATAAAATCTGCCTCTGTTTCAGGAGTATTGATTGTCTTCAGGCTGCAGAATAACTGATACCGGCGGTATGAACATGCCGGAGACAGCGCTTCTTTTTTCTGTCCGGCCGTATATTGTCCAGGGCAGTATTTTTCCGCAGCGTCACGGGGTTAAAGTTATGGCGAAGCTATTCAGATCCGGTCTTGTTACCGCCGGGGCCACCTTTTTGTCACGTATTCTCGGACTGGTGCGGGATATTTTCATTGCGCACCTGCTGGGGGCCGGACTCTGCGCTGACGTTTTTTTCTTTGCCAACAGAATTCCCAATTTTCTGAGACGTCTTTTTGCCGAGGGGGCATTCAGTTCGGCCTTTGTTCCCATAATGACCGAATTTCAGGAGCAGAAAACCGAGGAGGAGCAGAAGGAGCTTCTGTCGTGCACTGTCGGTACTCTGGGGATCATTGTTTTTCTGGTCACTGTTCTGGGAATGGCCGGCAGTGCGATCATCACTGCTGTTTTCGGGTGGGGCTGGTTCTGGGAATGGTATACCGGAGGGCCCGAGGCCGCCAAGTTCGTTCAGGCATCATTTCTTCTGAAAATTACCTTTCCCTACCTTTTCTTTATAACGCTGACGGCTGTGTCCGGAGCCGTTCTGAACACCCTTGGCCGGTTCCTGGTTCCTGCTGTAACTCCCTGTTTTTTGAATCTGGCGCTTATTGCCTGCTGTGTTTTTCTTGCTCCGGAGGTGGAGGACCCCAATACGGCTCTGGCGGTGGGGGTTCTTGTCGGCGGCATTGTGCAGTTTCTTTTTCAGTTCCCGTTTCTTTACAGGCTGGGCCGGCTGGTCTGGCCCAAATGGGGCTGGAATCATGAAGGAGTAAGAAGGATCCGGACGCTTATGATTCCGGCGCTGTTCGGAGTTTCCGTAAGTCAGCTGAATCTTCTGGTGAATACCATGCTGGCATCGTTTCTGGCTACCGGAGCTATCAGCTATCTCTACTACTCCGACAGACTTCTGGAGTTTCCCATCGGTATATTCGCAGTGGCCATCAGCACGGTAATTCTCCCGGCATTGTCCCGGGTACAGGTTAACAACGATGCCGACGGCTTCAGAAAAACCATGGATTGGGGGGTGAAGCTGGTGCTTACCCTGGGAATTCCGGCGATGATGGGAATGATTGCGCTCCGGGAACCCATTCTCAGAGTGCTCTTTATGAGGGGGGAGTATGGCGTTTCCGCGGCGGAGCATTCCTCTTACAGCCTTATAGCATCAGTTTCGGGGCTGTGGGCCATCATGCTGTCACGGGTGCTGATACCGGCCTACAATGCCCGGAAGGATACCAAAACCCCTGTAAAATACGGGATTGTCTCCATGATTTCCAATCTGTGCTTCAATCTGATCCTGGTGTGGCCGATAGAGCATTTCTGGGGTTATGGCTATATCGGACTGGCTCTGTCCACCTCGCTGGCGGCCTTTGTAAATTCCTTTCTTCTGATAAGAGGGCTGCGGCGAGGCAATATCTACAGTCTGACACGTCCTGTAATTCTGTACATTGTCAAGGTGGTAATCGGAGCCGTACTCATGTTTGCCGCCGTTACCTTTCTCAAACTTCAGGTGGCCGGAGATGTTTCCGGGTGGGCGGAACTTCCTCTGTGGCAGGCCTTTATGTTTCTGTCCCTGCTGATTATTGCCGGAGGGCTGTGTTACGGAGCCGTGCTCCTGATTCTCGGAGTGCGTCCCCGGGAGCTTCGGGGGTAGAGGCGATATTTTGTTAAGCAGGTTACATTTTCTGATATAATTTACAGCTGTTTTAGTGTTCTGACGGTTTGAGAATGTTCGGCTATGCTGCTTGTGAGAAGTTTAAGCCATTATCATTTCGGCAGGGAGAATGAGAGTTTCCGGGAAGGTAATCCCGACATTGCTCTTACCATCGGCAATTTTGACGGTCTTCACGAAGGGCATCGGGCAGTACTCGGAGCGCTTGTCAGAGAGGCCCGGAAGAGAAATCTCAAAGCTGCCGTGATGTGTTTTGAACCGCAGCCCAAGGAGTTTTTCCGAAAGGAGACTCCCGCCAGACTGAGCCGTTTTCGGGACAAATTTCAGGGCTTTCGGGATCTCGGAATTGAGATCATGTTCTGTTTGAGATTCAACAGCGAACTGGCCAGTGTGTCCCCCGGGGATTTTGTGTTTGAGATCCTCCGGAATCAGATGCATGTGAGATATCTGGTGGTGGGGGATGATTTTCGGTTCGGCAGATACGGTCTCGGGGACTATGCCTTCCTGAAACGGAAGGGGCTGGAGGCCGGGTTTGAAACCGAGAGCCTGAAAAGTTTTGAACGGCTGGATGGCAGAGTCAGCTCAACTCTTGTAAGAAAGTACCTGGAGGAGGGGAGACTGGATCTGGCCAGGGTTCTTCTGGGAAGGGACTTCGTTATTGCCGGCAAGGTCTGCCACGGTCAGGAGCTGGGAAGAACCATTGATTTTCCGACTGCCAACATCAATCTCAAAAGACGGGTGGTGCCGGTATCGGGGGTTTATGCGGTGAGAGCCATGCTTCCGGACGGTATCTGGAGAAACGGAATAGCCAACGTCGGCAAGAGACCCACGGTGGACGGCCGGGTGCCGCGTCTGGAGGTTTTTATTCTGGATTACAGTGGCGATCTGTACCGTCAGGAAATCAGGGTGGCCTTTCTGAGGAAACTCAGGGACGAAAGGAAGTTTGCTTCGCTTCAGGAATTAAAAAAACAGATTCTTTTGGACGAGGCTGCTGCCCGGGCCTTTTTTGAAAACGAACAGCGGAAATAGCAGGACAGCAGAAGTCCGTGCAGGATAACGTATTCTGACCGGCAACGCGGAATTTATGTCGGATACCCTGTCCGGGAGTTATGCCCGGAGAGTCAGGGGGCGTCCGGTTTGATGATTAAGTTGTAACCTAAACAAGGGACTTTTTTGAGCTCATGACAGATTATAAAAATACTTTGAACCTGCCGGATACTCCCTTTCCTATGCGGGGAAATCTGGCTAAGCGTGAACCTGAGATGCTTGATGCGTGGTATCAGGATGGTCTTTACGGACAGATCCGGGAGTCCAGGAAGGGCCGCAAGTCCTTCATTCTCCATGATGGACCTCCTTATGCCAACGGCAATATTCACCTGGGGCACTCTGTAAACAAGATTCTCAAGGACATTATTATTAAGTACAAGACCCTGTCTGGTTTTGATGCTCCCTACATTCCCGGCTGGGATTGCCACGGTCTTCCTATCGAGCTCAAGGTTGAAGAAAAAGTCGGGAAGCCGGGGCAGAAGGTTTCCGCCAGAGAGTTCAGAGAGGAGTGCCGCAAGTATGCCCGCTCCCAGATTTCAGCCCAGATGGCCGACTTTAAGCGTCTCGGGGTTCTCGGAGACTGGGATAACCCTTATCTCACCATGAATTTTGAGACTGAGGCCAATATTATTCGCGCTTTCGGAAAGGTTGCCGAAAACGGGCATCTGGTCAAGGGCTTCAAGCCGGTGCACTGGTGTATTGACTGTCGCAGCGCTTTGGCCGAAGCCGAGGTGGAGTACAAGGATTTGAGCTCCTATGCCATTGACGTGAGATTCCCTGCAGCTGATGCCGCGCCGGTACTGGCAGCTTTCGGTACTGATCGGGGAGAAGGGCAGGTAAGTTCCGTTATCTGGACCACCACTCCCTGGACTCTCCCTGCAAATCAGGCTATCTGCCTTAACAAGGATTTCACATACCAGCTGGTTCAGGTGAACACTCCGGCAAAGGAACGCCTCATTCTGGCGGCCAGTCTTGCGGAAACCGCTCTTGCCCGCTACGGTGCCAAAGATTACGAGGTTCTGGCAGAGGTAAAGGGCGAAAAGCTTGAGCATCTTAAATTCAGGCATCCCTTCCTGAATCGCGAGGTTCCGGTGATTCTCGGTGCTCATGTAACCGATGATTCCGGTACCGGTGCCGTTCACACCGCTCCGGCTCACGGTCTTGACGACTATATGGTTGGTTCCCGCTACGATCTCCCGGTGGACTGTCCGGTAGGCCCCGACGGAAAGTTTTTGTCCGATGTGGAATACTTTGCAGGACTGAATGTATTTGATGCCAATAAGAATGTTATTGAACTCCTTAAGGAAAGGAATGTTCTTCTGGCTCTTAACAAAATTGACCACTCCTATCCGTGCTGCTGGAGACACAAGAGTCCGGTGATTTTCCGGGCCACCCCCCAGTGGTTTATCAGCATGGATGATCACGGCCTTCGTCAGAAGTCCCTGGAGGAAATTCAGCAGGTAAAATGGGTGCCGTCCTGGGGCCAGAACCGTATCGAAGCCATGGTTAAGAACCGTCCGGACTGGTGTATTTCCCGGCAGCGTACCTGGGGTGTTCCGATTGCCCTGTTTGTGGACAAGGATACCTCTGAGCTGCACCCGAGAACGAAGGAGCTTATCGAGGAAGTTGCCAGACGGGTGGAGAAGAGCGGAATTCAGGCCTGGTGGGATCTGGATCCGGCAGAGGTGCTTGCTCCGGAAGAGCTGGATCGTTATGTAAAGGTCAGCGATACCCTTGATGTCTGGTTTGACTCCGGTTCCACCAGTTTTACGGTTGTGGATAAGAGAAGCGAATACAACGGTCAGAGCGCCGACATGTACCTTGAGGGATCGGATCAGCACCGCGGCTGGTTTATGTCTTCGCTGATGCTGAGCACGGCCATCAGGAACGAGGCTCCGTACCGGACAGTTCTTACTCACGGTTTTACGGTGGATGCTCAGGGCCGCAAGATGTCCAAATCCATCGGAAATGTGGTGAGTCCGCAGGATGTGATTGCAAAGATGGGGGCCGATGTGCTCCGTCTCTGGGTGGCTTCCACTGACTATACCGGAGACATGACAGTTTCCGATGAGATTTTCAGAAGAAGCGCCGATGCCTACAGACGCATCAGAAATACCACCAGATTCCTGCTGGCAAACCTTAACGGCTTTGATCCGGAGAAAAATCTGGTGGCTCTGGATGAAATGGTGGCGCTGGATCGCTGGGCGGTAGCCTGTGCCTGTGAGTTCCAAAAGGAAATTATAAAGGCATATGAGGCCTTTGATTTCCACACCGTGGTTCAGAAGATCATGGAATTCTGCTCTGTGGAAATGGGCTCCTTCTATCTTGATATCATCAAGGATCGGCAATATACAGCCAAGGCTGACAGCCTGGCCCGGAGATCCTGTCAGAGTGCTCTTTATCATATTGCGGAGGCTCTTGTGCGCTGGTTCGCCCCGGTGCTCAGCTTTACGGCTCAGGAAACCTGGAGCTTTATGCCGGGAAAGAGGGACAAGTATGTATTTACCGCCGAATGGTACGACGGACTGGCTCCGCTTTCTGCCGATGCGGTGTTCAACGACAGTTTCTGGCATGAAGTGAAGCAGGTGCGCGACGAGGTTTACAAGAAGCTGGAGGATGCCAGAAATGACCGGATTATCGGCTCGCCTCTGGAGGCTGATGTGGTAATCTATGCCGATGAAGCCAAAAAGAGCATTCTGGACCGCCTGGAAAACGAGCTTATCTACGTGCTCATTGTGTCGCACTGCGATGTCCGTCCGCTGGCTGAAAAGCCTGAGTCTGCAAAGGATGCCGATGTTGCCGGCCTGGCATTTGAGGTCAGGCACAGCTCTGCCAAAAAGTGCACCCGCTGCTGGCACTACGAGGATTCCGTAGGCACCATTGCCGGTCATGAGGATGTCTGCACCCGCTGTGTTACTAATATTGACGGCACGGGTGAGATTCGTAAGTTTGCCTGATATCCGGCATCTGTCCGCATACTGTCAGGAATAATTTTAAGGGGCCGGTTTTATTCCGGCCTTTGTTTTATTTGCTGGGATAATACTGATATGAGCTATTCTTTCAAAGAGTCCGGAATTATCTATCTTCTTTTGACTGTCGTGGTGATTATTCTGGATTATATATCCAAGACCTGGATTGTGAATAACCTGGAGGCCTACAGTGCGGAGGCAGCCATTTCGGTTATTGACGGTTTCTTCAGGATAATCCATGTGCATAATCATGGGGCGGCCTTCAGTTTTCTGGCCGACTATCCCGGCTGGCAGAAATGGCTTTTTGGCAGTATTGCCGTGCTGGTCAGTCTGTTTCTTGTTTATCTCATGGGAAAAACTCCGAAAAGTCGCTGGTTTCTGAATTCGGGGTATGCTCTTGTCATTGGCGGGGCGCTTGGCAATCTTTATGACCGTGTTTGTTACGGTTATGTTATCGATTTTCTGGATTTTTATGTCGGAACCCATCATTATCCGGCGTTCAATATTGCTGATTGCGGAGTATGCACCGGGGTTGCGATGATTGTGATCTGCGAAATTTTCGGAAAAAAGTATGCGGAAAGCAGGAATGATGCCTAGCCGGAAGGCATCAGGACGTTCTGGTATGACGAATTATTCGGGGTGGAAGTTTTTCAGGGGGAGTGATGTCTGACAGGAAGATTATTATTGCGGTGCCTCACGGGTTCTGTGCCGGGGTAAGCCGGGCCATTGAGACGGTGGAAAAGGTTCTGGAAAAATATCCATCCGAAACGGTTTATGTGCTTCACGAGGTGGTTCACAACCAGCATGTGGTGGACGATCTTCGGAAAAAGGGCGTGGTGTTTACCGACTGTCTTGCCGATATTCCGGAAAACAGCATTGCGGTATTTTCGGCGCACGGGGTATCCGCGGATGTTGAGGAGCTTGCCCGGGTACGGCGACTCCGGGTTTATGATGCCACCTGTCCCATTGTGGATCGCGTCCACCGTAAGGTGCGTCGTCTTGCCGGGCTTGGAGAAGAAGTGGTCATGATAGGTCACGCCGGTCATCAGGAGGTTGCGGGAACTTTGGGGCAGTACCACAGTGAAGAGGGCGGTATTTATCTGGTGGTAAATCATCATGATATTGAAAATCTGAAGGTTAAAAATCCGGAAAAGCTCAGCTTTGTAACGCAGACCACTCTCAGTGTTGACGAAACCGCTGGCACCATCAGGGAGCTTCAGGCGCGTTTCCCGGGGATTCAGGGGCCGGGGCTCAACGATATCTGCTATGCCACCCAAAACAGACAGCGGGCGGTGAAGGACCTGTCCAAAAAGGCCGATGTGGTGCTGGTGGTGGGATCCCGTAACTCCTCCAACTCCAACAGACTTCGGGAAGTGGCCGAGCACGAGGGAACAAAGGCATTTCTGATAAATGACTATACGGAGCTTCTTCCGGAAATGATCCGGGGATGCCGGGTAATCGGGATTACCGGAGGGGCATCGGCTCCGGAGTACCTTCTCAAGGATTTGGTAAGAGAGCTACGGAATTTCGGGTATGAGGATATCGAGGAACTGGGGGTTTCTTCCGAAAAACAGAAGTTCAGGCTTCCCGGGGATCTTGAGTAGGATTTGTTAACATAATGTTAGATAAAAAACTGGTCATACGGGAATAGTTTTCAGAAAAACGGCTAATTTGAAAGCTTTGTGTAACGTTCGTGATTTGGTGTAAAAATTGCGATTTTACAATTATTTTTTTCAAGTTGTGCGATTCTTAACAAAAATATAACCGGTATTTCCTAAATACTAAAACATAGTCGTGTGGTGATGTAGAATTAGTAGACTAAGTTGCAGGATTATACCCTGGCGGATGCTTGCGTCCCGATTTCAGAGCACGTTGCCGGGTTAATCTGAGTGCTTCAGTGGTGTATCACCCCGAGATTCAACTGCGACACAAAAGCGGATTTTACGGAGTCTGTTTTGTTGTGAAGCTTCGTAAAATGGGACACAGATAAGTTTAATTAATGTTTGTCAATGGAGACAAAGATGATCAGATTATCAAAGCTTTCGCGTAATATTGCCCTGGCAATGCTCACCGGAGGGGTTATAGGCGTATCTTCGCTGGCTTACGGTCTTTCCGCTGATGAGGAAACTATTATCAAGAACGGTGCTGTTACCAACAAGCCTATGAATATTGCCGGGATGGTGCCTCCGGCGGTAATGCTGGTTCTCGGCCGTGAGCACAATCTTTTTGTTGAAGCATATGACGATGCGTCGGATATCAACGGTGACGGTCGTCTTGATACGATGTACGACCCTTCGATAACCTACGAAGGTATTTATGATCCGGGCCTGTGTTATGTGTATAAGAAAGGGACGGATTCTTTGAAAAATGCTCCCACAGGAGATGGTGATTTGTTCGGGTATTGGCTTCCGGTGGCAGAGGCAACATGGTCGGATCCTGTAACTCTTGAGGAACTGTGGCCTGCCAAAGACAAGGATCCTCTTAAGTTAGGGCAGACGAGGTCTGTAAGGGTCTGTAATGGTAGTACCCACTGGCTTGGAAATTTTCTTAATTATGTGACCACGTCTCGAATTGATGCCATAAGAAAGATCCTTTACGGTGGAACTCGTCTTACTAATACTGCATTGACAGGTGAAAACTCAAAATTTGTTACCTACAGCGGAACGGACAAGAATGGGAAGGCTTACGAGGCGACACTCCTGAAGCATTCTCGCGTGCTGAGAGACGGGCATTCCTGGGGTAAGGTGTTGGGTGATGCTATGTACGCGAATAAATTAAAAGCATCGCAGTTTGCAGGCCTTCCGAGTACCTCAGGCAATGGGGCGTACTTTTTTGCAGTTACTTCATATGACTCTACAGATTCAAACGGCCCTGGTCAGTCTCATGTCATGAGAATAGTAAAGATTGACAATGCCGGCATGCCGATGGTTGAGAACAGTTCCGCGACGATGAATATTTGGGACTGGGTAAGTCGACAGACAAAATCTGTTGAGTCCGGGGGTGCTGCGAGCTCCAGTTCGATTTTTGGCAAGTGTGACGGGAGCAAATGGAATGATTTCCCGGCTTCGGTTACAGATTTATCGAAAGTTAAGTGGAATGACTGTTCATCCGGAAAAATGAGGGAGGCAGACGTTGTTGTTGTTGCATGTACCCCGGATTTTCATTCCAGTTCGGACTGTAAGGATTATTCGCAGGATCGTGATAATCCTGTGTGGCAGCCGGTGGGGCTTTTGCAACAGTATGGTGAGGGCAGTAATCCGCGCATAAACTTTGGCCTTATAACCGGAAGCTGGACTCATAATTTGGGATTGGGAGTTCTCAGAGCGAATATCGGGGATTTTACCAAGGAAGTGTACGTATCATCGGCACCTTCAGGTGGCAGACTTGGTGATTTTGATCTTAAGGCGGTTCAGTGTCAAGGTGGTGAGAACTGTGGTTTTATAAAGGCAATCGATAATATGAATATTGCCATGAAAAACCACGGTTCCAATGATGGCTCAGGTGATTACTCAGACTGTCACAGAAATTTTGAAGAGTCGGATGGTGTTGTACGAATAGCGAAGATGAAGGATAATAATTGCAAAGACTGGGGAAACCCAGTTGCAAAGTTGCTTTATTCTTCCGTGCTTTATTTTCAGAACAGGACTCTGCCCAAAGACAATGATGTAATGAAGTCCTGGAAAGGTGAAGTAACGCTGAGCATCGGGTATGCCGAGCAGAAGGACCCTTATGAACTGACGGATTGGTGCGCCAAGCCCGTTACCTTGCTGATTGCAGATGAAAATGTTTCTTTTGACTATGACAATGTATGGGGAGGAACGGCTCCTTTTAAGCCTGCGGAAGGAACGGGAAATGACAGCAGTAATATTAGTGGGGCTCTCAAAACTGTTTCAGATAAGGGGTTCACGAGTGGCAAGTACATTGTCGGCGGTAATTATAATAACGAGAATGATGATTACTACTATATTCCGTCTTTGAAGCAGGTTGATTCTCTTGGGGACGTTGAGGGGATTGCTCCGGCGGCTGCTTACAGTCACGGGAGTTACAATGTGGCTGGAGTGGCGTATTACTTCGCCTCAAATACCATGGTTACTGCAACTTCTAGGACGAATACTTCTGACAGTAAAACGCATTCTTTGCAGACCTACGTGGTGGCAATGAAACCTAATCTTCCTGAGATAAATCTTCATATTGACGATAATCGTCAGGTAACTATTCTTCCTTTTGCGAAGACTTTTGGCGATCCAAAAGGGCGGGGATATAATAGTATTGAAAGCTACCTTGATTCAGATACGCAGAAAAAGGTAAGGCAGACTATGTCCACGAATCAGATCGCTGATTTTTATGTTGAAAAGATTGCAGACAGGTCAGGTGTTTTTCGAATCAATTATGAGGATTTTCAGTATGGTTCAGATTATGACATGGACTGGGTCGTGGAGTATAGCTATGATGTTATCAAAGGTACTGATGGGAATGAATATGTCAGAGTTGTGACCAGACATGTAGATGGAGACCCATATGCTCCTCAGCACGCCGGATATTTGATAACCGGTGTTGAACATGAGGGCGTTTATATTGATTTGGCTAAAGCTACTGCAGGAAACAATGGGGATGAAATCTATAATAATTACGATCTTGATACAATAATCAACGATTCCAATATCATTAATTGTGTTGAAGGTTTGAGATATACCAGTGCGGAGGATTTTTATAAAACTTCATGCAGGTTTACTAAAAACGGTTTTAAGACAAAGGATGATTACCTGTTTAAAGGTTCCTCCTTGAGTGAGAGTAATATTGCTGATTATTACTCTTATATTGAAAAACATGACAACTATGAAACTGACGAATACGGTAATATTAATCTTTATTATGCAAATCGTCTTCAAATAGCTGCTGCAATGAATAAAGTTTTGGATGGTGATGATAAAAATTGCTCTGTTTCCGATCAAACTCAGTATGATCGTGCCGGTATAACGTCTCGTTGTTTTAAAGGTAGCGACAGTCGAAAGCGCCTTTTTGGTGATAAGGACAGAAAGGACTACGGTTTGGCAGCCAGTCGGGTTTTCAGGGTTTCAAAGAATACCAATAATTACTGGTTGAAGTCTCCTTTGTGGTATGCCGCAAGATTTGGTCTTGGCACGGTTTCTGAGAAAGCAGATCCCAATAAGGATACTCCGCAGAATTACTATGAAGTTACCAACATGACCAAGTTGCGTGACGGCATGGCAAAGATGCTGAACAACATTAATAAGTTTGCTCATTCCGGTTCCGGATTCCAGCCTGCTTCTACTTCTGAAACTAATACAGGAGACGCCGTTTATGTGACCAAGTATGATCCTTCGATTTGGGAAGGAGATGTTGTAACCGCTACGGTAAGTTCCAGTGGTGGCTACGGTTTTTCTGGTTATGGCACAGCGAAAAAGGCCAGTGATGGTTTTAAGCGAGCTTCTAAGGATCTTGCTAGCCTTGCTAACAGGTTTGTATTTACCTACGATGTGACAGCCGCTGCTGGAGAGCGGGTAAGAAGGTTTTATTCCGTTTTCGATGATACCACTGATGGATCCATAAGTGGGGGGGCCTTTGAATATCTGAACTGCAATATTATTAAGCAAATTCTCAAAGATGGTTCTTGTACTGACGGGGTTTATTCTCAGGACAATGCAGATTCACGTCTCTTTATGAATCACTTTGTACGGTGGATGCTGGGCGATCACAGCCGTGAAGGTATTGATATATCTGAAAATGCAAGTAAGAGACTCGTGCTGAACGGAGGTGGTAAAGGATCTGAAGGTACGCCGTTGAGAGAGAGAAAGGACGCTGACGGGCATTATTTTGTGCTTGCGGATATCATTAATTCAAATGCGGTATACTTTACCGATCTTGATGCAAATTCAGCAGAGAAAGGATTCATTGTGGTAGGGGCAAATGACGGTATGCTTCATTTCATTGAAACGTCTTCGATGGAACCTGTGCTGTCATATATTCCATCCGTTGCCTGGGGAGAACTCAAACAGCTTAGCAGGCAGGATTATGACCATTTCTCATTTGTTGACAGCACTCCTGAAGTCTATGTTCGAAATGGCCGCACCTATGTTTACGGATCATTCGGACTGGGGTTAAAAGGAGCTTATCTCCTTGATGCTACAGGAATTGCTAGATTTGCTTCCAAGTCTGATGGAGATAAATTGACTTTTGCTGGTGATATGCTGAAGTGGGAGCTTACTGATAAGGTTCCAATTCCTGGTGTAGATTTTTATTCTGGTTCAAGCTATGTTGGTAAGTACAGGTATGCTCCTACATTGATCAATGCCGGCGGAAGTGATGATAATAACGATAATGTGCCGTATCTCATGTTTACCAGTGGGCTTGATTATTCGGGGAATCAGCCTGGTATTTTCATTGTTGATATGCTTGGAGAGAAAGGGGTTCCTGTCACGGGTGGGAAAGGTTGTTTAGTTTCCCAGGAAACTGGTGAGTTCAATCACCCAATATCCACTGATACAGCGCAGGCATATAAGATCCCGTGCGTTATAGCTGCTACTCCGCTGAAAGCTGAGCATAGTGCTAACAAAGAAAATATCAGTAACGTGTTTTCCGATCCTTGGGGGAATGAGATTGGCAGAAAGCCGGCTTATACCGGTGCCAGGGTTGCCACTTTGACCTCCAATGATGCCAATGCCATCGGTGTTTACTTTGCGGATACTTTTGGCTATGTATGGAAGTTGGCACTTGGAACTGGTAATGTTAATTACCTGAATACCCCGCAAAATTGGTTTAAGAAGTGCTCGTCATTAACATCTCAAGAATGTTCTGGCGTTAATACTCCTGAAGTGATTTTTATCGCTCGCGATACAAGTTATAGAAATCAGCCCATCACGGCTACTCCAGAAGTAGGGTTTTACAATGGAGACGGTATAGGTGTAATAGTCGGAACCGGTTCTTACATGTACACCTACGATTCCAATGTGGTTTCTAAGTACTACAATGATGCCCAGTCGCTATATATGTTGAGGGATGGGGGGGATGTCAGTGTTGATTCCACAGTATTCACCGGGAGATGCAATGATGAGCATAAGACCGATTGCCTTAAGCCTGTAGTTGTTTCCAAACAGGGGAAGTATTCTCGTAACTTCGCGTTGTCAACTTCAGCGACTTATGTAGATTCCGGTAATTATGGCTGGTACGTTGATCTTAATCCGTATGATCCTTCCACTGGAAACGGCCCCATTATGAATTCCGGTGAAAGAATCAGTACCAACATGCTGGTTTTGGGTAATGAAGTGACAGTTACGCCAAATATTCCGATTGTCGGAGATCGTTGTTCAGGCAGCGGAAGGTCGTCCATGATAACCATCAATTATATAAGCGGCAATGGTTCTACAGAGCGTGAGATTAAGGCTTTGGTAAACTCGTTGACAGTAACTGTTCATTACGATGAGAATGGATTACCGCATGTAGTCAAGCATGCAGGCCTTGATAATTCAGAAAATGGTGAAGAAGGTGTAGATGGTATGGGATCCGTTGAGGTGGATGCAAATATCGCTCCGACCAAGAATGCATCCTGGATTAAACTGTACTAATCGCAAATCCGTTCTTACGGTCTGAAATTTGAAGGTGTCTCGAGAGAGGCACCTTTTTTAATTTGTGTGGCAGTCATTACATGGTGAAAGTGTTCTTTACCAGTGTGGTGAATTGCGGTAACTACCCTGCGATTTTTCACCCCCCTTAATTTCCCGGAAGCGATCTGTTCTCAGCCTCAGTTGTCAATTGCGTGGACGCTGTTGTCAAGTTCTATGACGATGTCCTTGAAGGCAGAACTGCAGCAGTGTCCTTTGCCTTTGCCGATGTCAGAACCATGTTCCGGTTCGTATTCGCCATGTTCAGATCTTCCGATGTTGCCAGGAATCCTGAGATTATGGGAGTTCCTCAATCGCAAGTCTCCCTGCACAGTTCCCTGTATCAAATCCCTGTATCAGGAATACCTGGAGGCGTCAGACCCGGACTTCAGAGTTACCTCTGCGTGTTCACCTCCTGTCTCAGGCAGTTTGAGAATTCATTGCCGTCTCTGATCTGTGGCCTGAGATTTCCGGAATACTTTCGTCCGACAACGGGGATGAAACTGTCCCGGAGTCCGACGATTCTCCGTCATTCCCTTAACCGGCTGCTTCCTCCTCTGCTGCGACAGATATCTTTGACACAGATTCCGCAGAACTCTCTCCCGATATTGTTCAGGTAATAACCCGCCTCCGGATTTGTCTCGGAACGGAACCGGCCTCGCTTTCCGGGGCACCCGTGTGAGCGGCGGCACGTTCTTCAATAATACACATCAGGTTCGGGGACCTGAAGATAGATTTTGCCCTGGCGGCTCCGGAGGATTCCGTAGCAAGAGTTCTGAGTCTTCTGACTGACAGTGAGGGCCTGATAAATGGACGGTGAACTGTTTGCTTCAGGCCAGATAGTTCTGATTACGGCTCCGGTGAGTATGAGGGACGGGGTGAACGGATGGTGCTCTCTTCTGGTGGCATCTGGTGGCATGGCGTATTACCCTTTACCGAGGATGTCTGGTGCGTGTTCTTGTCCCCGTACCAAGCGAATAACTCGAATGATTTTTCCGAAGTGTCGGGACTCAGGCGAAAGTCGCGGCGGCAATAACCGTAAACACTTAACCGGCATTATTGGCGGAGATAATGGCGTCATACGTGATTTTGATCCTGTTTTAGAGTAAAATAGCACCGGATTTTTGAGGACCTGTTCGAATAATCATATCGGGCAGATCCTTTTCTGACTGAGAATATAGAAGACTGTCATCATGGAAAAAACATATAACCCCAGTGCAATAGAGAAGGCTATTTACGAGGAATGGGAAAAATCCGGATATTTCAAGCCCAGCATGGATGCCTCGCGTCCTTCCTACAGCATCTGTCTGCCTCCGCCCAATGTGACCGGTTCTCTTCATATGGGGCATGCTTTCCAGCAGACCATTATGGATATTCTGATCCGTTATCACAGAATGCTGGGTGACAATACCCTCTGGCAGGCCGGAACCGATCATGCCGGCATTGCCACTCAGATGGTGGTTGAAAGGAAGATTGCAGCCGAGGAAGGAAAAACCAGACAGGATTACGGCCGTGATGCCTTTATAAACAAAATCTGGGAATGGAAGGAGGAGTCCGGCGGCACCATTACGAGACAGATGCGTCGTCTTGGTGATTCCGTTGACTGGGACAGAGAGCGTTTCACCATGGACGAGGGGCTGTCCCGGGCTGTGCAGGAGGTGTTTATCCGGCTCTATCAGGAAGACCTAATCTATCGCGGCAAGCGTCTTGTTAACTGGGATCCCAAGTTGCGCACCGCCATCAGCGATCTGGAGGTGGAGAACCGCGAAATCAGGGGTTCCATGTGGCATATCCGCTATCCCCTGGCCGATGGCCGCAAGACTGCGGAAGGCCTTGACTATCTGGTAGTGGCCACTACCCGTCCGGAAACCCTGCTGGGTGATACCGCAGTGGCTGTCAACAGCGCGGATCCCCGGTACCGCGATCTTATCGGGGCAAAGGTGGTTCTTCCTCTGGTTGGTCGCGAAATTCCGGTAATCGGCGATGATCATGCCGATATGACCAAGGGCACCGGCTGCGTGAAGATTACCCCGGCTCATGACTTTAACGATAACGAAGTTGGCAAGAGACATGCCCTTCCGATGATCAACGTCCTTACCGAGGATGCCAGAATCAGGAACGAGGCTGAGGTGTTCAATGTCAACGGCGAACCTTCCGATGCCTACAGTACTGAGCTTCCGGCCAGGTATCGCGGCATGGATCGCTATGAAGCCCGCGAGGCCATGGTGCAGGATCTTAAGGAAGCGGGACTTCTCGTTAAGATTGAGGATCATACCCTGATGCAGCCTTATGGCGATCGCGGCGGGGTGCCCATCGAGCCCATGCTTACCGATCAGTGGTATGTGCGGGCCGCCATTCTGGCAAAGCCTGCCATTGAGGCGGTGGAGAAGGGAGATATCCAGTTTGTTCCGAAGCAGTATGAGAACATGTATTTCTCCTGGATGCGGGATATCCGTGACTGGTGCATTTCCCGGCAGCTGTGGTGGGGACATCGGATTCCCGCCTGGTATGACGAGAGCGGCCGGGTTTATGTGGCTCACAGCGAGGATGAGGTGAGACAGCAGAACCATCTGAGTGCCGATACGGTGCTCAGACAGGATGAGGATGTGCTCGATACCTGGTTTTCTTCAGGACTCTGGACCTTCTCCACTCTGGGCTGGCCGGAGAAGACTCCGGAACTGGAAATGTTCCATCCTACGAATGTGCTGGTCACCGGTTTTGACATTATCTTCTTCTGGGTGGCCAGAATGATCATGATGACCATGCACTTCATCAAGGACAGCGACGGGAATCCCCAGGTACCGTTCCGCAAGGTGTATGTGACCGGCCTTATCCGCGACGAGGAAGGCCAGAAAATGAGCAAGTCCAAGGGAAATGTACTGGATCCTCTGGACATGATTGACGGCATTAATCTTGCCGGACTTCTGGAAAAGCGCACCAAAAACATGATGCAGCCCCAGAAAGCCCAGAAGATTGCCAAAAGAACCGAAAAGCAGTTTCCGAACGGTATTGACGCTCATGGTACCGATGCGCTCAGGTTCACTCTGGCGGCACTGGCTTCCACCGGTCGTGATATCAACTGGGACATGAAGCGTCTTGAGGGCTACCGGAATTTCTGCAACAAGCTTTGGAATGCCAGTCGCTATGTTCTTATGAATGCCGAGGGGAAGACCCTGAGAAAGCCCGAGCCCGCTGATTATACGCTGGCCGATCGCTATATCAGAAGCAAGCTTTCCGGATGCATCGGAGAGGTCAGAGCCGCCTTTGAGAGCTATCGTTTCGATTTGGCTGCCGCAGCTCTTTACGAGTTTATCTGGAATGAGCTCTGCGACTGGTATATCGAACTTACCAAGCCTATTCTCTGGGCCAAAAATCCTACCTCCGGATTCGGTACCGAAAAGCAGAAGAATGCCGCATTGTACAATCTTCTGGAGGTGCTGGAGGTAACTCTGAGACTGGCTCATCCGATAATGCCGTTCATCACCGAGGAAATATACCGGTCAGTGGCTCCCCTGGTATGTCCGGATTATCGTGAGGGCGATACCATAATGCTGAAGGCTTATCCCGAGACTTCCGATTACCCGGCAGATGCCGTGGCTCTCAGGGAACTTGATTACATCAAGGATTTTGTGGTTACGGTGCGCAATTTCCGTGCTGAAAAGAATCTTTCCCCGGCTCAGAAACTGAGTCCGTTTATGAGAGGTGATGCTTCCGAAATTGACATCATTAACAGAAATTCCGAATTTGTTAATGCCCTGGCCAATCTGGAATCGGTATTCCCGGCTGACGGGGATCTGCCTCCGGTAACAGCCGTTATTGTGGGCCGCAGTGAAATCCTCTTCCCGGCAGCAGGGGTTCTGAACAAGGAGGCCGAGCTCGTCAGAATCCGCAAGGAAATTTCCTATGTGGAGGCTGAGATCGCCCGGGTTAACGCCAAACTGGAGAATCCGGCATTTACCTCCAAGGCTCCGGCTCAGGTGATCGAGAAGGAAAAAGCGAAGCTTCCCGGTTTTGAGGAGAGTCTTGTCAAGCTCCGAGAACAGCTTAAAATGATTGAGAGTCTCTGATTTCGGGACGAAAACAATTCAAAGCCGTTTCGGATTACCGGACGGCTTCTGAATGAGCGGAGCATGACCTGTTCCGCTTTTTTTCATGTCCGAAAAGCGCAAGAATGTTTCCGGAGACCTGAAAATCTTATTCAGGGCGGCATTAACGGGAGTGCTGACGAAGCCTTTCGGGATGTTTCTGCCCCCGCAAGCTGTTTGGGCTTCACTTTTTGAAGAGTGCCCGGGGAATTCCCGGAAAACATAAAGACTTTGGCAATCAGTGTATAATTGAGGAATGCCGTCTCCGGTTTTATGAACTGTCTTTTCAGGAGTTCCGGGCCGGGGGATTTTTCCAGGAGTTCCCTTATGCGTTTTATCTGTGGTTTTCTGATTCTGTGCCTTGCCATGACGGCCATTCTCGCCTGTTTTTTTCTGACCTGGCAGTTTGGCAGCATCGAATTTTCCAGAACCGCCAATGCCGAACCGGTTCTGGTTACCGTAAACCGCGGCGAAAATGCAGGAGGGGTTATCAGAGAGCTTTTTAATGACCGTTTTGACAGCAGGGTGCTCCGGCTCTGGCTCCGGCAGAATCCCGGACTTACACAGCTTAAGGCCGGAACCTATGAAATTCCCCCCGGAGCCGGAGTGCGGCAGGTTTTGGCAATTATTCTGTCGGGCCGGGAAAAGAGCTATCAGATTACCTTTGTGGAGGGAACCCGGGTAAAGGACATGCTGGCGGTTCTCAGGGCTTCCGAAAAGCTGGTGCATTCCCTGCCGGCCGAAACCCGCCCGGAGGACCTTCCGGAAATTCTCGGCATCGGTGATCATCCGAATCCCGAGGGGCTTTTTCTGGCAGATACCTACCAGTTCCGGCTGGGGGATTCGGACGTTTCAGTTCTCAAAAGGGCTTATGAGGCCGAAAAATCATTTCTGGAGCAGGAATGGCAGTCCCGGGATGAAAATCTTCCCTACAGCTCGGCCTATGAGGCTCTGGTTATGGCTTCCATTATCGAGAAGGAATCAGCCGTGAGAGAGGAAAGGCCTCAGATTGCCTCGGTATTTGTAAACCGGCTCAGAAAGGGGATGAAGCTGCAGACGGATCCCACGGTGATATACGGGGTGGGGGATCGGTATCAGGGAAAGATTTACCGGAGTTTTCTGGAGGACCGCAATCCATACAATACCTACATTATCGAAGGGCTGCCTCCCACTCCGATAGCGGCTCCGGGCCGGGATGCCATCAGGGCGGCGCTGCATCCGGATGCCACGGATTACCTGTTTTTTGTGGCCCGGGGCCCGGACAGCAGGGAGGGACATATTTTTTCCCGGGATGACAGCTCCCACAGAAAGGCGGTTCAGGAATACCGCCGGGCGGTCAGGGAATATAAAAGCGAGCATGCCGGAGAACTTCAGGGCGGGACGGGATCTTCCGAATCCGTGCCGGATACTGTTTCGGAGAGCAGTGTCGGGGATTCCGGAAACGCAGGAACCGCCGGCAGCAATTGACACAGGATGCAGGAATGATGAAAAAAGGACGTTTTATAGTCGTTGAAGGCGGTGAAGGGGCCGGAAAAAGCACCATGGCTGCCGAAATAGTGGACTATCTCAGGGAAAAGGGGGTCAAAGACGAAGATATTGTCAGAACCAGGGAACCGGGCGGCACCCCGATTGCCGAGGATATCAGAACAATTCTCAAGGATATCCGGAAGGATGACATTCTCTGTTCCGAGGCGGAGCTTCTTCTGATGTATGCCGCCCGGGCCCAGCTGGTAAAGACGGTGATTATGCCGGCGCTGGAGGCCGGGAAGTATGTGGTGGGGGATCGTCATGATCTTTCGACCCTGGCATATCAGGGAGGCGGCCGGGGGATTCCCCGGGAGCTTATCGGGAGTATTCGCAATGCCGTCCTGGGAGATTTTTATCCGGACCTTACCATTCTGATGGATATTCCTCCCGAAAAGGGCCTTGTCAGGGCCGGAAAGCGGGGCGACCTGGACCGGTTTGAGCAGGAGGATCGGGATTTTTTTGAAAGAGTCCGCAAGGTATTCCTCGATGAATGTGAAAAGCATCCTGACAGAATGGCACTGGTACGTGCGGATCGGGATTTTGCAGAGGTCAGGGCTGATATCAGGGCAATTCTGGAGTCAAAATGCATAGCTGGCTGATTCCTGCTCTCCGGGTGTTTTCCGAAATGCAGGAAAGAAACCGCCTGCCCCATGCTCTTCTGATTACTGCGGCTGCGGGACTTGGCGGTACCGATCTTGCGACGGAAATGGCCAGGCGCTTCCTGTGTACCGGAGATCGTACGGACGGGTGCTCCTGCCATTCCTGCAGCATGTTCCGGGCTTCCGGGCATCCGGACATGACCGTGATTTCCGGAGGACCGTCCGGCACCATCGGGATTGACGAAATCCGTCAGGGAATATCCGCCATGGAAAAGACCTCCACCAACGATCACGGCAAAGCTCTCCTTATCCCCGAAGCTGACAGGATGACAGAGCCGGCGGCCAACGCGCTTCTGAAAACGCTGGAGGAGCCTCCGGCAGAAAGCCTGATTATCCTGACCACTGGAAATGTCAGAAATCTGCTCCCCACGATTCTGAGCCGGACCATGAAGATTTCGGTGCTGGTGCCGGGGATGCAGGAGCTGCAGGAATTTGTCAGGAAGGAAACCGGCCGGGAGCAGGACTTCCGGGTGGAAATCTTTATCAGCGGCCATTCGCCTCTCAAAGCCGCCGAGTATGCCGCGAACGGTACCGGGGACAAGTTTCGCCAGGCACTGGAACGCCTGAACAGTGTCCTTTCCGGAAGCTGTTCCGTTCCGGACCTCGCGGATTACCTTTTGACGGAGCTGGAAAGCCGGGAACTCATATGTTCCTTCTTCTATGGCATTCTGCGGGATGCCCTGATGCTGGAGACAGGAGCCGGCAGCCAGGATCTGGTATTTCTGGGGCCGTATCCCGAACTGGCATCCCGGGTGGCCGAACTGGATCCCGATTCCGTGCAGCAGGGCATTAAGAGACTTAATGATCTGAAAATGGTCCGCAGTAATCAGTTTTCCCATATCAGGGGGCTGCAGATATCCGCCTGGCTGGAGCTTCTGACAGGTAAAAATCCGGCATAAAAAGGTTATAATGCTGTGCGGGGGAGAATCCCGGCGCCGGAAACGGAATCCGGTGTTTGCCGATCCTTGTAATTATTGCTGAGTCTGCCTTTGTGAATACCATTTCAAAATACATACTCAAAAATACGCTGAAGACCCAGCTGGTAATTTTCAGCATATTAATGCTGATTTTCATGAGTCAGTCCTTTATCCGTTTTATCAGTCACGCCTCCCGCGGAAAAATTCCGGCCGAGCTGGTAACACAGCTGATGAGTCTGGCTGTTCCCACCATGGCAAATTTCATGCTGCCTTTGTCCCTGTTTCTGGCGATTCTCCTGACCATGGGTAATCTCTGTTCTCAGAGCGAGATGGTGGTGATGCGTTCCGTGGGCTATTCCCAGAACCGGATTCTGGGAATAGTGCTGTTTCTGGCGCTTATTACCGCCGGAATTAACGGGGTCTGCACCACCTTCCTGGCTCCCTGGTGCGAATCCAAATCCCTGGAGATTATTGACAGCGCCAGAAAGGATCCCGCCATGTTTTCTCTGGACAGCGGCCGTTTTCTGAATCTCATGGACAATGTCATTTATATTGAAGACATGGAAGACGGCGAGCTTTCCGGAGGAGACCGCAAATCCGGAGCCGCGCTGGGCAGTGAGCTTCCGGATCATCTCAGGTATTCCTCCTCCGGAAATGTCATGAAGCAGATTTACATTCTGAGTCAGGGTAATGAAGCCCGGAATCTCCCGCCTTCCGTGACTATTGCCAACGAGGGTCGGCTCCGCTACGACAAGAATTTTCTGCCGTGGCTGACTCTGAAATCGGGACTGCGCTACGAGGGGCCGTCAAAGGACGGACAGTTTGAGGTGCTGTATTTTGACAGATACACGGCGCTGATTCCGGAATCCCAGAAGACCTTTGAGCCCGGAAAGGTTTCGGCAAAGGCTACCGGGGAACTTATGAAAAGCACTGCCACGGTTCCCGAAAAGGCCGAGCTGGAATGGCGTTTCGTGCAGCCTTTCAGTGTGCTGGTGCTTTCGATAATGGTGGTGCCGCTGTCCATGGTAAATCCCCGAAAGGGCCGTTTTGCTAAGGTTCTTCCGGCCATTATGTTTTATCTCAGCTATTACCTTTTTGCCTTCGGCATTAAATCGGGCATGACCCGGGGGCATATTTCCCTGATTCCGGGACTTTTTGCGCTGCCGGTGATTTACCTTCTGCTTTTTGCAATTCCGTTTAACCTGGCGGATACCGAGCGCTTCCGGAAACTGGCAAGCCGTTTCAAACGGAGGAGACGCGACAATGTTTAAGGTGGTTGACCGGTATGTCGGCCGGAATGTCGTGATCTGGGCCTGTGCTTCCACTCTGGGACTGGTGGCGCTGTCATCTCTTATCAAATTTGTGGATCAGCTTCGCAATGTGGGCCGCGGGGACTATGACATGGCAGCCATTGCCGAGTACGTGTCATGGACGGTACCGGGGCAGATTTGCATGTTTTTTCCCATGGGGGTGCTGATAGGGACGGTGCTGGCCCTGGGCAATCTGGCCTCCAGCTCCGAACTTATTGTGATGCAGGGGCTTGGAAAATCCCGGCTCGGCATTGTGTCCGCTGCCTGCTTCTGGCTGCTTCCGGTGGTGATGGCAGTTTTTCTGATGGGCGAATTTGTGGTGCCCGATACCGAAAAGAAGGCGGAAAGCGTGCACACGGCGGCCATTTCCGGAGGTCAGGTGGCAGTAACCAGCCGTGGTATCTGGTTCCGGGAGGGAAATTCATTCATCAGCATTGCCAGAGTGCTTACCGACGGTTCTCTGGATGCCGTGTACCGGTATGATTTTTCCGACACCCTGCCCAAGCAGCTTTTGCGTTACATGGTGGCCAAAAAGGGGATCTGGCAGGATGGAAAATGGCATATGACCGATGTTTCCGTCTATACCTTCGGTACGGATCGGGTGCTCAGGGAATTCCCCGAGGCTGTGGACTGGGAGCTTCATCTGACACCGGAGAAGCTGGATGTGGTGGGCGTGGGAGCCGATGAATTCAGTATTCGGGGCCTCATCAGCTATATTGACTACATTACCCAGAACGGGCAGAAGGCGGACCGTTATTATCTGGATCTCTATCGTAAGCTGATAGCTCCCTTTATGACACTGGCGATTCTGCTTCTGGCTGCCAGCACCGTGTTCGGCCCTCTGAGAAGCGCCACCATGGGGGCCCGGGTGGTGGTGGGCATTATTGTGGGCTTTGCATTTTATGCCGTGAACGAGATCCTGGCTCCTTTCACCATTTTCTGGGGCATACCTCCGGTGCTGTGCGCCGTGCTGCCGACCCTTCTCATGCTGGCCATCGGAATATATCTTCTCAGAAGAAGCTCGTCATGACGGCCCGAAGAGAGAACAGCCGGAATGCAGCGGAAATGGCGAATAAAGAAGAGCGAGTGGCGAACCTGACCGGGATGACCAGGTCAAACCGTTTTTTTTTCGGGGGCCTTAAACAGCCCGGAGATTCAGAATCTGAAACGTCAGAACCTGGGAGATCTGTCATCTCCCGCCGCATGAACAGCTCTCCGGCGATATTCAGAGGCTTATATTCCGGCAAATAAGGAAACCGGAATTCTTCCGGGAATGGATGCTTCCTTCAGCCGAAAATCCTTCGTCCTGTCACAGTTCTTTTTTGTTCGTATCATCCTCCAGTACCCGGAAGTCAGCCAGATTCCGATCCTTCGGGGATATCACCATTGCCGCCCGGATGAGCCTGAGATTCTGGACGGTTTCGCCGTAATGACGGGATTTAAGCTGATCCAAAGCATCCTTCATGGCGGT
>CACYPY010000006.1 GCA_902776415.1 uncultured Ruminobacter sp. | reverse complement strand
CAATTCTCGCTGCGGCAGCAATGCGGCTTCTCTGTTCTCCTTCCAGAACAGACCCTCCGATCCCTTCGTGGTAGAGTTTTCGGATATGTCCACCGGAGAGATTGTGGAATATTTCTGGGATTTCGGCGACGAGCAGACCTCAAGCCTGTCGAACCCTGTTCATAAATATGATAAAGCCGGAACTTACAATGTATCTTTGACCGTTAAATATACTGATGGCCGGATTATTAATTCTGATTTGGTTCCGGTTACGGTGGGAGAGTCGGCAAATTCGCTTCCGGTTCCGATGTTTGAGGTCAGAACGGATGGTCTCAGAGCCGAGATTGTTAATAAATCCTACGACAAGGACGGAGATTCCCTTTCCTACAGATGGATTTTCAGTGACGGCACCGAATCCACCGAGATTAATCCGACACATTACTTTGCTACTGCCGGAACCAAGTCTGCCACTCTCATGGTATCTGACGGGAAGATTACCACTTCACTGACCAATGTATTTGATATTGTTGCCGCTGATGATATGGCAGCCAGCATTGTGATTGCTTCCAGTTCTGACCAGAAGGTGGTGCTGAACGCAGTAACGAGAAATGCTTCGGACAGTGCAGTTTATTCCTGGACCATGGGTGACGGAACTACTCTCTCCGGCAAATCTGTAACTCATACCTACGCCAGGACAGGTGTGTATGATGTCGTCCTTACTGTTCAGGAAGGCGATAAGGCCGTCAGAGCCAGCAAGGTTGTCAGGGTTTCCAGCGATTCCGCAAATCATGCTCCGGTCATTGATTCCATTGTGTCTGCGGTTGCTCCCGGAGATACTGAAAAGGTTCTGAGCTTTGTTGCTTCAGTAATTGATGCCGACAATGATGAACTGGTATACTCGTGGGATTTCGGCGACGGCGAAAAGTCCGAACTGGTAAGTCCGGTTCATACTTATGCCGCTCCCGGAACCTATACTGTGAAGCTTACAGTTTCTGACGGCAAGGAAAGCACTGTCTTCACCAGGAATGTCACTATAGCTCAGGTTGCCAATCATGCTCCTGTAGCTGATTTCCAGGTCAGCAGCAAGGATCTTTTAATTACCTGCAAGGATGCTTCTTATGATGAGGACGGTGATAATCTCACCTATAAGTGGGATTTCGGTGACGGTTCCTCATCTTCTGACAGAAGTCCGTCCCATACCTATGCCAAGAACGGAACCTATACGGTAACCATGACCGTAACCGATGGCAAGCTGTCCTCTGCGGTAACCAGGGAAGTTACTGTTCAGTCAAATACCGTGGTAAGCGGCAATCATGCTCCGGTAGCGGATTTCCATTACAAGTTTACCGGTCTTTCCGGGGTGCTTACTGCTGCAGCCACCGATGCGGACAAGGATGAACTTTCCTATGTATGGAATTTCGGAGACGGTCTCACCAGTACTGAAAAGAATCCTAAGGTAACCTACAAGACCGGCGGCGAGAAGACCATTACCCTTACCGTATCTGATGGCAAGACCTCTTCCGAACCCAGGGCCTACAAGGTTACTCTGGCAGCTGATACCGTTAAGATTCCTCAGAAGTCCGGTATTTACTACAAGGGTGATGCTGACGGCATATATATCTGGGCCGGAACTAATGTTCAGCTTACCGGAAGCTGGCCGGGAACTGCAATGACCAAGGCATCCGAAAGCGCTGACTGGTCGTTCTATGATACTTCGGCCATCAGTTATGACAGCATCAACATGATATTCCTCAAGGGCGGCAATAAGCTCACCGGCGATATCACCAATGCTCCGGTTACCGGCTGTTACGATAACGGGCAGTGGACAACCCTTGATTCCTGCCAGCTGGCCGGTTCCCAGACTCAGGTAGTAGAAGGCGGTGCTTCGCTGTCGTCTGAGAATAACAATAACAATAACGGCGGAGAAGTCGGACAGCCTAGCATTGTCATTGGCGATATTACCTGGAACTCCATGGATTATGCCAAGACCATTGCCTCGTCTGATGTCAGAGTGGCTTCAGCTCCTTATGTCACCACTGATCTTGCTCCGGGAAGCTATCATGAGGACAAGACCGTAACTCTGGGACTTCAGGATGCTGATTTCAGAACCACAGGAGGCACTATCTACTATACCCTCGACAATTCGGTGCCTACAGAGTCCTCTGCCAGGTATACCGGTCCCATAGAGCTGAAGGATACCTCCAAGGATGGTCTTGGCACCGCCTACAGACTCCGTACCCTTTCTGTCGGCGAGAACGGCATGAAGCAGGAGCAGCACTTCTTCTGGTTTATCAAGAAGAACGGCACTATTGCTTCTGCTACCGATTTTCGTGATGAAACCATTTACTTCGTACTGACCGCCCGTTACAAGGATGGCGATGAAAGCAATAACTACTACGACAGAGATCGCTATGATGCTACCGATCCCAGCTGGAGAGGCGACTTCAAGGGGCTTATTGATTCTTTGGACTACATTAAGTCCATGGGCTTTACCGCCATTTGGATCACGCCTCCGGTAGAAAACCGCTCCGGTCTTGACTATCATGGCTACCATGCCTATGACTGGTTCCAGCCGGATCTTCGTCTGGAAAGCCCCGGAGCCACCTACTTTGATTTCATCAAGGCTGCTCATGCCAAGGGGATCAAGGTAATTCAGGACGTTGTGGTTAATCACTCATCCAACTACGGTATCCGCGGCCAGGCCTGGATTGAGAAAATCCCCACCAAGTACTATATAGATCCGAAGTACGGCAAGAACGGCATTGACATGGGGGGTTACCAGAAGAACATAGGCGATTACCAGTCCATTAACCGTTGTGATAATGACAATCCGGTAGCTCCGGCCTGGCACAGGAGTCTCTGTGCCGGCGACCCGAACGCCGAGGCTACCTTTACCGTTCATTTCGCCAAGGGTGATGTTACCGTGACCGGTGATGTCAATTCCGATAAGGGAATTGATGCCAGATATTTCTGGAATCCTGCCGTGCAGAACTATCTTCCTGAGAAGTGGTATCACGTGGGCTACACCAACAACTGGGAAGCAGTGGACGAGGTACAGCTCCGCAGCATGGCCGGGGACTGCGTGGACCTCAAGACCGAGGACAAGGTTGTTCAGGACTACATGAATTCCATGATGAAGATGTATCTTGACATGGGGGTTGATGCCATCCGTATGGATACCATGAAGCATATGCCGAGAGAGGATCTTAAGGCCATGACCGATGTCTGGAGAGCCTACAAGAAGAATCTCTTCGTGTTCGGTGAAGCTCTTATCAAGGGTTATGGTGACAATACCCCGAATCAGCTGCATCCGTGGTTCTACACCAGAACCAGCGGTCCTGCTGAAACTCCTTCCGGAGATTCCGGAATCAGTGCTTTGGATTTCCCGCTGATGAGCCAGTTCCGCAACACTGTCAGAAGCGGTTCTCTTGGTGGTCTTGCAGAACCCATTAATGCCTTTGATGCCAAGTATGCGGATCCCACCAAACTGGTAACATTCTTCCAGAACCATGACCTTTCCAACGATAACACCTGGTCCGGTTCCGGTGCCAGAATGTGCTGTGACGATCCCGCTCAGATGGCTCTTGGTATGAATGTGCTCTGGTTCTTCCGCGGCATTCCGGTAATGTATGCCGGCGATGAGAACAATCTCCGTGCCGGAATGACTCCGGACCTTGCCGGAAACAATGATCTGGTGGGCGATACCGGCCGTCTTTACATTGGCGATGAGATCGGTCTTGGTAAGGACAAGTATGGAATTGTGGCTCACATGGCTGACCTTAACGCCATCAGAAAGGCGTCCATTGCCATGAGACGCGGTGGCATGAAGATTCTTAACGGCGGTGATCCGATGGTATTTGAACGTACCTATGAATCCGAAAATGCCATTGTGGCCATGACCGGCAGCGGCGGTGCTTCGGTTACTGTTACCGGAGCTACCGACGGCACTTACACTGATCTGGTTACCGGTGCGAAATATACGGTGAGCGGCGGCAGTGTGAACCTGGGCAACATTCCGGCATATTCGGCCAGAGTTCTGGTTAAGAATTTCTCCGGCACAGTTCCTGCGATGAAGGGCAAATTCCTGAAGTAATGTAACGTTACCGGATTGATTTTATAACTTTTAACTAAATGAGACAGAGATCTGTTTTTGGCAAAAAAACAGGTCTCTTTTTGTTATGAAAGCGGGAAAATTGTGAAAATTGCTGAAAAAGCTTTCAGGGCCTTTTTGATTTTTGTTAACCATGTTAAAAATTTGTAAACAAATTGTATATTTTGGGTTTGCCGTTTGTTTATAATTTGAATACTGTACTTACTTGAAAGTCTTTTCAAAAGACAAAATAGGGAACATTGAAATATGAAATTTACAAAATTAGCTATTGCTATGATGTCAACCGCAGCTCTCGCAGCCTGCGGCGGTGGCGGCGGTTCCGGGTCCTCCAACAATGACAATCCGGATCCTAATCCGAATCCCAATCCGGAGCCCCAGGGCAATGTTGTTCAGGCTTTCCAGTTTGATGCCTTTTCGAGCCAGGCGGTAGCTGATGCCGTTACCAGCGGTAATTTCAGTCAGAATTCACAGACTACCGTATGTCTTGATACTCGTAACAATGGCACCTGTTTTGGTGAGGAATACAAGGTTACCGGCACAGGTCTTTCCTTCAGCGATGAACTTACCTGGCCCGCAGACCTGGATACCTCCGGCATGAACATCATTGCCGAAAACTCTGATTTCACTTATTCGATTCCGGCAGATTCCGGTATCGGGGCAGTTGCTCAGGCCCCCACCTCTCAGCGCGTTAAGGTTTACATTAATCCGGTAACCAACGCTGCCAGCGATTCCCGTGTTGGTTCTGACGTTCTTCTCCAGAAATATGACGGCGACAAGTACACCAAGGTAACCTTCGATCCCAGGAGTCCCTATAACCAGCTGGATCAGGAAATCAAGACTCTCGGTGATACCGTAACTCCTCTGTTTCAGTCTGCCGGCGCTCAGGGTATTTCCGAGTCTGATCTCAAGAGTATTGTTTCCGGAGCTCTCGGAGCAATCATTGAAGCTCTTAAGGACACCGGCGTCAGTGATGTGCAGATTGTAATCAACGTAATCAACAACAATGATTATGATCACCTCAACAAGCCGGGAGAAGGTGGAGATACTACCAACAGTGCACCTACTGCAGAATTTACCTTCACTGTAGGCGCTGACGGTTGGGTTACTTTCTCCAATTCCTCATCTGATCCGGACAATGACAATCTGACCTACAAGTGGAAGTTCGGTGATGGCGCTGAAAGCTCCGAGACTTCTCCGAAGCATCAGTATACCCGTAACGGAGCCTTCAGCGTTTATCTTGGTGTAAGTGACAGCAAGAATGCCGTTTCCTATGCCACCAAGCATGTTAATGTAACTACTGTAGCTGCCGCAGATCAGGAAGCTGCCAAGTTTTCTGCCAAGGCCAGCACTGATGGCAGCGGTCTCGTGACCGTAGACAACAGCTCCACCGTTGAGAATGTCAAGGAATATCGCTGGGACTTCGGTGACGGTACCGGTGCTGTTTCCGGTGAAGCTCCTTCTCATACTTATGAGAAGTCCGGCACCTACACCATCAGACTCCAGATTATTACCAAGAGCGGAGTCAAGTTTACTGACAGCCATTCTGTAACTGTTACTGTAACCTCCGTAAATCCTGATCCTGTTAATCCGGGTCCGGTAAATCCCGATCCTGTAAACCCGGATCCGGTAAATCCTGATCCTGTAAATCCGGACCCGGTAAATCCCGATCCTGTAAATCCGGACCCGGTAAATCCCGATCCTGTAAATCCGGATCCGGTAAATCCGAGCGTTTGCACCGACAGTGATCCTTACTGCAAGGGCAATATTGATCCTGAAGGCTGTGAGCAGCAGTGCACCGAGAAGGAAGTTGAGGTTGACTGTTCCGAGGTTTCTCCGCAGTCCGTGGCTACCGCTCAGGGCGCCGGAGATGTTTCCACCTCTGCTCTTTCTTCTATTGAGATGGCCGGTGTCTATGCCACCAACCCCAATGGTCAGGTAGGCAAGAACAAGACCATTTCCTCCATGAGCGACTGGACTTCAGACATGCTTATTGCCCAGGGTGCAGCCAATGACGACCCTCGTGCCTATCGCGGCTATCACGAAAAGTCAACAGACCTTTATGGGTTCTATGCTGCCTGGGATGATACCAATCTTTATCTGATGGTCGAATTGCCAAATCTTGATGAACGTGGCGAGACTGGCAGTGATTATGACTATTCAAATGATAAGAATTGTGGGATGGGCGTTGCTATAAGAACTGGAAAAAGAGTTCTTGGTGACGGCGAGATGACCACCGGTATTACAATTTGGCATAAAAAGAAGTATTACTCTATAAGAGAGGGTGTAGATACAATACTTATGTTTGCACCAGATGCCGATTCAGGTGAACCGGGAGTGTTTTATACCAACAATAGTGGTCTTTTCAGTTATGATGTAGAGGCAGGATCACTTGTAGGTTTCAAAGATGCTGGTGTTGTGAGATCTGGTGGTGTAGCCGGTTCTGTAAGTTCCAAATATATGGGTATTGCCGATAATTATGGTAAGGACGGCGAGGCTTGGAAGGCCGGTACCTACACAGATCTCAAGGCAAGCAATGTAAATAATCCCCATCTTTATCAGCTAACCATTCCTTTAAAGGCTTTGGGAATTGATAAGTCCTATCTTGAAAACACCGGTATCAGTGCCATGGTATTCTCTACCTTTGGCGAATCAATGATGGATGCTCTTCCCTGGGCTCCCAGCTTAGTTGATAAAGCTTCTGAAGCTTATTCCAAGGATGATTCCACTTCTGCTGAGAAGGAGGACGTTGATATCTATGATGTTCATCTGGCTTCTGTGGGCAAGCTTCAGACTGGCGGCGTAACTCCTGTTACCCCGATAACTCCTGATCCGATTACTCCGGATCCTCAGGTCTGCACCAAGAAGGTTGTAACCTGCGTTCCTGAGACCCTCCCGGCTCAGTGCAGTGCCACCGATCCGATTGAGGTTTCTCTGACTCATGCCGAGGCTGCTACCGATACTGCAGTGAGCACCAGCGTCAAGGTTGCCACCGGCTACAAGGGTGTAACCTACAAGTGGAGCACCTCTGACGGTCAGAGCGCCACCACTCAGTATAACGGCACCGAGAAGAGCTTTAACTTTAAGCGCGGCAGTGCTGACAAGACTGTAACCGTAACTGTAACCGCCAGCAATGCCAGCGGCTCCAGAACCGGTTCTCAGAGCTTTACTGTCAAGGTTCCGGCCTGCACCAGCTGTTCTGCTCCTTCACCGGTTGTTGACAGTGCCTGGGCCAAGGTACTTGACGGTGTTGATACCGCCAACATCTATGTTGATGACGGCAATGTATCCACCTGCAAGGCTCCTGAAGGCGCAGTAATTCTGAAACATGACGGTTTCTCCAATCCGACACTTTGGCTGTATCAGGACAAGACTAACTATACTGGCGGAACCTGGCCTGGTGCTGCCATGACCAAGATTGACGGCTGTACTTCCACCTTCTACAGCTTCACTCCTTCCGAGTCAGTAAGTTCTGCTTCTGCAATTTTCTCTGATTCCGGCAATAACCAGTATCCGGGCCAGAATCAGCCAGGCGTTGAATTTACCACTGCCAAGCCTTGCTTTGATTTTGAGGCCAAGACCTTCAAGTCTGCTGACGAATGCGGTCTTGCCGCTGCCGAGGTTACTGATTCTGCCTATATCTTTGTGGGCGGAAGCAAGACTGCCTCCGGTGCGGTAATCACCATCAGCCAGAAGGATGACGATGCTGCCAGCGGGTATAAGGATGTTTCCCTGATGATGGCCGGCAAGGGCGTAACTGCCGAGACCACCGGTACCTTCTACTTCGGTGACGATGCTTCCAAGGCTGTGGAGTTTGTAAACGGCCAGAAGATTCGTATCGGCGAGAATATCGAAGCTACCGAGGAGGCTCAGGAGGTTAAGCTTACTGTTGCTTACAAGGACTCCAAGTCTACCTACACCTTTAAGAAGGTTAAGTGGACTCCTCCGGTTGTTGGCGATGTGCAGTTTACCTGGAACAATGCCTACATGTACTTCGTAATCACCGACCGTTTCCAGAATGGTGATTCCTCTAATGACGGCAGTTACGGCAGACCTCAGAAGGATGCTTCTGGCCATGCTACCGCAACCTTCCATGGCGGTGATATCAAGGGCCTTACTGAGAGACTCGACTATATCAAGTCTCTCGGAATCAACTCCATCTGGCTGACCGCTCCTTACGAACAGACTCATGGCTGGGTAGGCGGTGGTAAGGATGGTAACTTCCAGCACTATGCTTATCATGGTTACTATGCTATGGACTTTACCTCCATGGATGCCAATATGGGAACCGTTACAGACTTCAGAAACTTTGTAACTGAAGCTCATAAGCGTGGCATCAGAGTAGTTGTTGACGTGGTAATGAACCACTCCGGCTATCCTACTCTCAAGGATATGTGCGAGTTCAAGTTCGGCAAGACCACTGACGGTTCTGATCCCTGTAACCAGGTTAACTGGACTCCGGGCGGCGGTCAGACTTACCACAACAAGCCTATCGACGAAAGTGCCGATGCCAGCTGGGATAACTGGTGGGGCAAGGACTGGCTGAGATTCGGTGCTTACGGCGGTTGCGGCAGCGATGACCTTACCACCTGCACTTCAAACCTCCCTGACTTCAAGAATGAGGCCAGCGGTTCCAGTGTGGGAATTCCGGGATTCCTGAAGACCAAGTGGGGAACTCCTGATGCGGCACACGACGTTCCTGCTGCAAAGAAGTACCGTGAAGGAAATATGTCAGTAGCTGACTTTGAGGCTCACTGGCTGGCTTCCTGGGTCGAGGAATTTGGTGTGGACGGTTTCCGCTGTGATACTGCCAAGCATGTTCAGAAGGAAACCTGGGGCAAGCTCAAGAAGTACTCTCAGGAAGCTCTCCAGAAGTGGAGGCAGGCTCATGCAAACGGTGATGATCCTGCTGCTGCCTGGACCGATGACTTCTATATGACCGGCGAGCACTGGGGCTTCGGTACTGATCCTTCAGACGGCGCCGGCTACGGAAGAGTTGGTGGATTTACTTCCATGATCAACTTCTCTCTTGGCTGTGCTGTACCTAGCACCAGCACCTGGTCTGAGTACGCCCAGAAGTTCAATGACGGAACCAAGGCTCCGGCTCTGAATGCCCTGACCTATGTGTCTTCGCACGATACCATGCTCTGCCGTCCCGGTGATCAGAAGGCTCTGGGCACCGGTCTCGGACTGCTCCCTGGCGGCGTTCAGGTTTACTATGGCGACGAAACCGCCCGTCCGAATGATAACGGCGGCTCCGGTAACGATGCCGAGCACGGAACCCGTTCCGACATGAACTTCCCGTCTGACATTTCCAGTCAGGCTCAGTGGGCAGCCAATGTTGATACTCTGAGCACCTCGTTCTCCTCTGATGCCTCCCTGGCTCACTGGCAGAAGGTTGGTCAGTTCCGCTTCCGTAACCCGGCTGTAGGCGCCGGCAAGCAGACAGAACTCAGCGACGGTTCTCTCTGCCGTACCTATAACGACGGTCAGGGCATTGACAATGCAGTGGTAATCCATGTGGGTTCCGCTTCCAGCGTTGATGTTTCCGGCTGCTTCGAGGACGGCACCGAGCTTCAGGACGGCTACTCAGGAGCTACAGGCACTGTTTCCGGCGGCAAGGTAAGCCTCTCCGGAACCAAGGATCTGATCCTCCTCGAGCTTAAGCGCTAAGCGTTCTCGGGTAAGTAACAGTAATTTAATGGCACCTCTTTATGGGGTGCTTTTTTATTTTGGGGATTCGGATTTTTCAGAATTCGGAAACTGCATTTTTAAGATGATTTGCCGGTTTGATCTTGGTCACGTGCCGGTCAATGTTTTGGAAAACAGTTTTTATGAACAAATATCTTTGTCTTAAAATGTGTGAAGCCTTTTACAGAAAACAGCGGGTGCCGTTATTTGCAGCTGTTGTCGGGCAGGGTATGTATATCATTTATATTTTAGTGTGAGCGATTATGACAATAAGAAGAAATAAACTTGGAATGGCAGTTTCCGCTGCCGTTTTTTCAGTTGCACTGACTGCCGGTGGCGGTGGCGGTGGCGGCGGCGGTGGTGGTACCCCGTCTACTGAAAACTGGATTCAGGATACCGGCCGGGTTGATAATGATCATGTATATGTTGCAGTGGAACTCAAGCCCGAATGTTCTGTGGCACAGGGAACTCTCATTGTAAGAGGAGATTTCTATGACAGACTTGCCGCCTGGATTTGGAACGATGAAGGTAACATCCTTGGCCCCGATGCTGCCTGGCCTGGTGAGGAGTTTACCGCAAATCTGGTAGAACAGTGTGTTGCTCAGATTCACTGGTATCAGCCCCCTGCATCCATCGAAGGCTATAATGTCATTGTCAGCAATAATGGTGACGGTAAGCAGACCGGAGACGGCAATGTTTACACTCAGGACAAGCCATGTCTTTATCTCACCTCAGAGGGCTTCGGTTCTTTTGTTGCTGCCAGTGAATGCGGCGTCAGTGTTGAGGGACTTGAGGACAAGCCTGTAGTCGATGAGGCTTATATATTCTATGACGGTAAACTTGCAGCTTCAGGAGCTGACATTGCGATTGCCGAGATTGAAGGGGATGATAACACTTCCTCAGTAGATGTTGCTTTACTTATGAAGGGTGCCGGAGTTTCTTCTCAGTCTGAAGGTACTTACTGGATACGCAAACTTCCTAAAAATTGGGAATTTTTAGTTTTTATTTTTCTTGTAGCTACCTCTGGACTTACCCTTATCGGAACGTCCTTTTCGTGGTTTAGAATCCTTTTTTCCCTTTGGTCTGCCACCTTTCGATTTCTCTTTTTTGGCGCCGTCATCCGAAGAATCTGAATCCTTGTGTTCTTTTTTGGCTGCAGGTTTTCCATGTATGTGAGAATTACTGCGAATAACCGGTGCGCCACTTTCAGGGATAGCTCTGACCGGATTTTTTGAGTCTGTTTTGCTTCTGTCATTAAACTTGATAGCCAATCGTTCCAAAGTATCCTGATCTATGCTGAATTTACCAAGTAACGCTTTTGCTTCAGCAGTCAGATTCCTTACAGATTCGTATTGTGCCTCTGCTGTATACAGCAGGATCACCTGCTCCATGTTCTGGATCATCGGATTGGTGTCCAGCTCCAATTGCTGGCATGCCGTTTCGATCTCGTATCTGATCAGACTTGCAACAAATGCCGTGGCAAACTTGCTGTATATTCCTTCAGTGCTGTGAACCCTTGATACACCACCGCCCTCATGTGATTTCAGGATCGAATACTGTATCTCAGAAACATTTCTCATGCTGTAAAGTCTGTTGGCCCGGGATGGATCAATTCCCTCAGATACAGCCAGAGAAAAGAACCCATGAGAAGCCATTGATTTATCCCAATCCTGATAATGAACAGTAATCTTTCGTTCCTGGCCTTCTCCGTCAATGGTAATGTACTTCTGAAGTCCCTGGGGGATTGCAGCTTTTGTTTGCTGGGATATAGCCAGTTTAGCCTTTCGCACAGCGGCCTGAATTTTTTTAATGAGTTTTATTGACCTGATGCTTCCGCCGGCTCCGTCATAGTACAAACAAATATCGGAACGGCGTTCATGCATTCCGAACAGCTTCTTGTTTCCGCTGATCCCAAAAAGGGCATCATCCTCAATGATATACTCGGATTTCCAGCGAATGGTCTCACCGAATTCCCGGGCCATTTGCACATGCCCATGAGTATCGGAAGGCAGCATGATCACGTATTTCCATTTGTGCTCCTCAATGGTCTTAAAGACGTTTTCCACAGCAAACCCGCGATCAAGTATGACCCCTTCTATTTCCAAATCAAAGCTTCCAAGAAATGTTGCGACTTTTTGAAAAGCCTGGCTGTCCGGAACGCTGCCATCGTAAACAAAATAGGTTACCGGCTGACCTGTGCTGGCATCAACCGCATACATATAGCCCACAATGGTTTTGTTCTTATTGTGAGACTTCGGAAATCCGTGCTTTGTCAGGAAAGTCCTTCGAGCCTCGCAATCATTGTTGGAGCCGTCTATAGCCAGCCAAACCTTTTTCAGACCTTTTGATTTCAGCCTGTTCACCCATTTTATCCGGAATTGATGATGCTTATCCTCGTTTAGCTTCTTTGAAAAGAAATCAGAGTACCAGTTATCAGAGTGGAGTTTGTCCTCAAACAGCACTTCTCTGGCCATGCTCGTTTCAAAAATCTGCGTCGCGCTGCAGCGATGCATAATTGAGAACATGGCATAGTCCAAAATGCCATTTGCGAAGATCGGACCGTAAACATTTACGAGGTCGTCATACAATCCGGAATTAGTTGTAATCCCTAAAGTCAGAGCATACATCCCTATGCTTATCTCATGGAACGGAACAGTCGCATCAGGGTAGGACTCCATGTACAAATCACGGTATTTGTCGATGAAATACTGATTGGGGATCATCCGTTCTCCGCCAGCATTACTGACTGTCATGTATCCGATAGTTTTCTTGCGATACATTCCGTTACTGTCAATGATTCTGACGAAAACACGGCCGTCATGGCGGTCAGTATACGCAAAATCAGGAACAGGCATATCATGCGTATTTCTATCAACTTTTCCCATAATTAAAACCTTGGAAATTTGAAACCCCTTATGGGAATACATCATACCAAGTTTTAATTTTTAAGTCAACAGAAATCTGGAGTATCCAAGCCTTTTGTTACAAGGGATCGCAAAAATTTTGGGAAATAAAACATGTTGCTCATGGATTCCCAATTAATGGGAAGTTTGCGGGATAGACAATGATGAAGATCATGCCAAGCCATTTGTTAACGGTGAAGTGATTACAGTTGGCAAGAATGTGAAGGTAACCAATTCGACAACTGCCGTTCTTCATGTCAAGTACAATGATTCTGTCGCGAACTACAACATTAAAAAGACCCATGTAGCAAAGGATCCGAGCTGCCGTCTTGAAAAACAGGAAGAGACTCTGGGTGCTATTTACTCACCTGATAAGACTGTGTTCCGCATCTGGTCTCCGGATTCCTCCAAGGTTTCTGTAAATGTTGGCGGTACTGACTATCCTATGAAGCCTGCTAACGTTAAGTGCTATACCTCAGTGTACGAGGTATCTGTAGACGGGGACCTTGCGGGACAGGAATATCAGTTCTACGTTAATGGAAGTCCGGTTCGTGATCCGTATGGCAAGATGATTGCCTCCGATGGAACTGACAATACCGCAAACATCGTTATGGACATGTCTAAGACCGAACCTGAAGGAGGTTGGGCTACCGCTCCCGAACTGAAGAACCGGGTTGACTCTGTTGTTTATGAGGTTCATGTTCGCGATTTCACCATCGATGAAACTTCCGGAGTTGACAGGGACAAGAGAGGCCGTTACCTCGGCATGGTGCAGCCCGGAACCACCTACAAGGGGGTTACCACCGGTATTGATCACCTTAAGGAACTGGGCATTACTCATGTACAGCTCCAGCCTATTTATGACTATGGTACCTGTTCCGATGTGGATTCTCAGGATTCCAGCTGCTACAACTGGGGCTATGATCCCTGGAACTACAATGTTCCCGAGACCCGGTATTCTTCAGCTTTCGGCACCGCTGACTATAACAGGAAGATCAATGAAGTTAAGACCATGATTAACGAATTCCACAAGAACGGGATCCGGGTAATCATGGATGTGGTTTACAATCACACCTGGAAAAAATCCGTTTTTGAGAATATTACGAGCAAGTACTATCTCAAGACCGATGTTACCGGATGCGGCAATACCGTTAACGGTGATGAGAATATGGTGTGGACCATGATTCGTGACTCCATGGATTACTGGGTATCCGAATACCATATTGACGGTTTCAGACTTGACCTGGTCGGCGCATTCTCCATCAATGACTTCTCCGACTGGGGTGAGTATCTGAATAAGGCTCATCCTGATGCCAATCTGGTTATCTACGGTGAACCATGGGCTGCTGACAATGATGCTTCTGAGAAGCAGACCAAGAATCCGGTACGTACCGGCAGAATTCATATGCAGTCTGCGGATGCTCATGTGGGTGTCTTCAACAACAGAATCAGAAACTGTCTTAAGGGCTCCAGTGATGACGGTAAAGCGCTTGGCTTCATATTTGATAAATTGAATGACGGCTGGGACGGCAACGGCACCGATGAGAACGATAATGCGCTTGCAGGAAACAAAGAGTGCGTCTTCATGGGGGTTACCGGTGGTGCCCGTCATAAGGATGCCAAGGGTACCGATGTCTGGACCGCTCAGGGCTATACCAGTCCGGAGCAAGTGGTTTCCTATGTTACCGCGCATGACAATCTGGCTCTCCGCGACAAGATTGAGGCTGCCGGTGTAACCCACCTGAGAGAAAAGCAGACTCTTCAGGGTTACGCCAATGCCATTATTGCTGTAAGCCAGGGTATCACCTTTATTCATGGCGGTGAGGAATTTGGCCGTACCAAGGCTGCTGCCGGCAAGGATATCGCCAACACCTACAACACCACTACCGGAGCCAATGACTTCAAGTGGGATCTCAAGGCAGGAGACTGGAAGGAGATGAGTGCTGCCTATGCTGCATTTATCAAGATGAGAAAGGAGCATCCGGCATTCCATATGACTACTGCTGATGATATCTTTAGTAACGTAACTCTGGATCCGGACAGCACCGATCATGTGGTAATCGTTAATATCAATGGTGCCGCGGTAGGTGATTCCTGGAAGAGAATCAAGGTGGTTATGAACAGTACCAAGGAATCTGCCCCGGTCAATGGTGTGGATGACATGGTCAAGGTGGTAAGCGGTCCCGATGTTGATAACGGCAGAGTCGAACAGAGTTCTTACGCACTGCCGCAGTCAGTATCCATCTGGGCGGAGCTGCCTTTGTCATAAGATCTGTGAACCAGTGCTGTTCCGGAATCTTAATATCCGGAGCGGTTTCCAGCTGATTTTTCGTATTGTGTGAATGAAAAGGGCGGGATTATCCCGCCTTTCTTGTTGTCGCCGATTATGAGATTTTATAAACTCAGCGGTAGTTTTCTTCGTTTCACAGATTTTTCATTCAGGGAACCTCTTCAGAATACGGTCTTTTCCAGAAGCTTTCTGAGAACCTGAAGGGCCGGTTCTGCTTCGGAAAGCTCCAGATATTCGTCCGGCTGATGCGCCATGTTTATACTTCCAGGTCCCATAACCACGGTGGTGGCAACCTTCTGAAAATAGGTGGCTTCGGTGGCGTAGTTTACGGCGATGGGAGTTTTGCCGGATATCTCGGAAAACAATGTGCGGATGTTCTCGGGTATTCCCCCTCCGAAGGCCTCTGTGGGCGGGTAGGCATCCTCCAGGGTAATTCTGTTCGGGAATTCCGCCATTATCGGGGACAGTGCTTCCTTTGAAAGGGATCTGATTATGTCGGAAGAAGCCCCGGGCATCAGTCTTGCCTCGAAGACAAGTTCTGCGAAGTCCGCAATTTTGTTGGGGGCATCGCCTCCCCTGATTTCGCCAATATTAATTGTGGGATAGGGGACCTCAAAGAGTCTTTCCGTATACATGTTTTTCAGTTTGTCTTCAAGATTGTAAAGAGCGCTCATGCATTTATGGAGTATTCTGATGGCTGAAAGTCCTTTGCCGGGGTTTGAGGCATGACCGCCGATTCCGGAGCATCTTATTACCTGTACCAGCTGCCCCTTGTGCATAACCACCGGTACCATGGAGGTGGGTTCTCCGATAATTATCAGATCCGGCTTTTCAGGCGCTTTTCGGAGGATTTCTGACATATGGATTGCTCCGTTCATGGTAGTTTCCTCGTCGGCGGTGGCCAGTACCCAGACAGGATGCTGAATTTTTCCGAGATCCATGGAGTAGAGAGTTTCGGTTACAAAGGCAAAAAATCCTTTCATGTCAATGGTACCGAGACCGTACAGCCGTCCGTTGCGAATTTCAGTCTGAAAAGGTGGTGATGTCCAGAGTTTGGGATTTGCCGGAACGGTGTCGGTATGTCCGGAGAAAGCCGTGCCGCCGCTGCCGGTTCCGAGTTTTGCAATCAGATTGAACTTGCCGCGGGTGCCCGGAACCGGAATTTTGTCGGCGGAGAACCCCAAAGGGGCAAGCCACGATATCAGAAGGTCAATTACCTCTTCATTGGAAACATCCTCTTCCGGCTTTTCGGAACTGGAGGAACTGATGGCAATGAGCTCTTTGTAAAAATTTAAAAAACGTTCTCTGTTCATTAATGGGCTACTCCTTGAGTCAGATGATCTGCGGGTTTCAGCACCAATTTTACGGCGGAACACAGTATTCCTTTCAAAAAATCCTGTTCAGGAGTCCTTTTTTAAGAAAATTTACATAATTATGCACTTTTGATGCATAATTATGTAAAATATGGCAGTGCAGACGGAATCGTCGGAAGTTCTTTTCTAACGACAGCGGTATAAGCTGTTATAACGGACCGAGCCGGCTGTTACAGTTTCTTCCAGTTTTTTATTGCAAGACAGGATTGTTGGAATGCTTAATGTTGCAGTCGTAGGTGCAAGCGGTTATGCCGGTGCCGATTTATCATTGCTGGTGGCAAAACATCCGGAACTGAATCTGAACGGAGTTTATGTTTCGGAAAACAGTCAGGATGCCGGCAGGATTCTTTCAGATCTTTATCCCAGAATGCGCGGTTTTACCGATATTGAGCTTCAGCCGCTTAATGCCGAAAATCTTGCTTTTCTGAAAAAAAATAACGATATTGTGTGTCTGGCCACTGCGCACATTGTGAGCATGCGTCTCGTACCGGAACTGGTAGATGCGGGGCTGGCGGTTTTTGATCTGTCCGGAGCATACCGGGTAAACGATGCCGATTTTTACCCCAAGTATTATGGATTTGAACATGAGAATCTTAAATATCTGGAACAGGCGGTTTATGGTGAGGCAGAATGGAATGCCGAATTAATTAAATCTTCAAATCTCATAGCCGTTGCAGGATGCTATCCGACAGCATCCCTGACAGCTCTGAAGCCTCTTATGGCTGCGGGGCTTATCAGGAAAGGAACCATGCCGATAATCAATGCGGTTTCCGGAGTTACCGGATCCGGAAGAAAGGCCGCTTTGGGAAACAGCTTCTGCGAGGTAAGTCTGAATGCCTACGGTGTCTTCGGACACAGGCACCGTCCGGAAATCAGTCATCATTTGGGAACCAAAGTGCTGTTTCAGCCGCATCTCGGAAACTTCAAGAGAGGTATCCTGGCAACCATTTATGTAACCCTCAAGGAAGGGGTTACCGATGAAATGATTTCAGATGCTTATCATTCAAAGTATGACGGTTCAAGAATTGTGAGAATTGTTCCCAACTGGCCGGCGGTGAAGGATGTGGAGATGACCCCTTACTGCGATGTGCACTGGCAACGTGAAGATGACACTCTGGTGGTCTGTTCGGCCATTGATAATCTTCAGAAGGGTGCTGCTGCACATACCATGCAGTGCATTAATATTCGTTTTGGATTTGACGAAACCGTGTCGCTGATTTAGGAGCTGAAAGGTGAATAATATTCTGATTATTAAGCTGGGCGGCGCCCTTATTGAAAATGATGACGCCCTGACTGCACTTTACACCGGTATCAGGAATTATCTGGAAAAGAACCGGAGACCGATTGTTCTTGTTCATGGCGGCGGCTGTCTGGTGGATGACCTGTTAAGTCGGCTGGGTCTTAAATCTGAAAAAAAGAACGGATTAAGAGTAACACCTTTTGAGCAAATCCCTTATATTACCGGTGCGCTGGCCGGAACAGCAAACAAGATGATGCTGGCCAAGGCCAAGCAGCTCGGTGTAAATGCCGTCGGACTTTGTCTGACCGACGGATCCGTTACCAGAGTTACCCAAAAGGATCCCGAACTTGGTGCTGTCGGAGATGCCGGGGTGGGAGATCCTGCGCTTCTCGAGGTTCTTCTGGCAAATGGTTACCTTCCGGTACTGAGTTCCATTGGCATAACCGATGACGGCCGGCTTATGAACGTTAATGCGGATCAGGCAGCAGTAGCTTTGGCCATTGCGCTGAAAGCCGATTTGGCACTGCTTTCCGATGTTGACGGCATTCTTGACAAGGAAGGGCAGCTTATTCCCGAGATGACTTCGGCATATGCTGACAGGCTGATTTCATCAGAGGTAATTACCGGAGGGATGACTGTCAAGGTAAAGGCTGCTCTTGAAGCTGCCCGGATTCTTAACAAGCCTCTGAGCGTTGCTTCCTGGAAATATCCTGAAAAGATTACGGCTCTTCTGAACGGGGATGCAATAGGGACCAGAGTGTTACCGGAATAAACATTGAACAGGTTGATTTTACTATGAAACATTTTTTAACAGGATTTGACTGGTCTTCCGAGAATATGCTGAATCTTTTGGATCTGGCCAGAGACATGAAAAAGGAGCCTGGCAAATATCGCAGCGATCTTCTGGGTAAAAGCATTGTGATTTTGTTTGAGAAGCCTTCTCTTCGTACCAGAACCACTTTTGATATTGCCATGAGCCGTCTTGGCGGTCATGCCCTTTACCTCGATCAGCAGAACGGTGCCATCGGCAAACGGGAGACGGTAAAGGATTATGCCCGAAACCTTTCCCGCTGGACAGACGGGATTGTGGCCAGGGTTTTCCGGCATGATACCATTGAAGAACTGGCCAGATACGGCACAGTGCCTGTTGTTAACGCCCTTTGTGACCTTTACCATCCCGGTCAGGCCCTGGCTGATTTTCAGACAGTGAGGGAACATTACGATGATCTCAGTAAGGTGAAGCTGGCGTATTTCGGTGACGGGAACAATGTTACCAATTCGCTGCTTATTACCGGTGCGAAGCTGGGAGCCACGGTTACTGCCGTATGTCCCAAGGGTTACGGTCCCGATGTTCAGATTTATGAGAAGGCTTTGGAAATTGCCTCCAAAACCGGTGCCAGACTGGCGGTAACAGATGATGTTGATGCTGTTAAGGGTTATGATGTGGCATATACTGATACCTGGGTATCCATGGGTGATGACACGCCGCTTGATGCCGTGAGAGCCCGTTATATGAAGTACCAGATTAATCGGGAACTTTTGGACAGAACCGGCATATCGTGGGTTTTGCACTGCCAGCCGGCACATCGCGAATATGAAATCACTTCTGAAATCATGGACGGGCCGATGTCTCTCGTTTATGATCAGGCGGAGAACCGCATGCACGTGCATGCTGCCATTTTAAGCACATTGCTCAATCAATCTAGGAGTTAATTTATGGCTATTAAGAAAGTAGTACTGGCATATTCCGGCGGTCTTGACACCTCCTCAATTGTGCCCTGGCTTAAGGAGAACTATGACAACTGCGAGGTTGTCTGCTTTGTGGCTGATGTGGGGCAGGGTGCCGAAGATCTTGAGGGCATTGAGCAGAAGGCTATTCAGTCCGGTGCCAGCAAGTGCGTTATCAAGGATCTCAAGGAAGAATTCGTTAAGAATTATGTTTATCCGACCATTAAGACCGGAGCCGTTTATGAAGGTGCCTATCTTCTTGGGACTTCCATCGCCAGACCGGTAATTGCCAAGGCTATGGTTGAGTGCGCGCTTGAGGAAGGTGCAGATGCAGTTGCTCACGGCTGTACCGGCAAGGGCAACGACCAGGTTCGTTTTGAGAGCGCAGTTGCTGCTCTTGCTCCGCAGCTTCAGGTTATTGCTCCCTGGAGAATATGGAAGATGCGTTCCCGTGAGGACCTTCTGAACTATCTCAGTGAGCGCAATATTCCGTGCAAGGCAACTCTTAAGAAGATTTACAGCCGTGATGCCAATGCCTGGCACATTTCCACCGAGGGCGGTGAACTTGAAGATCCCTGGAACAAGGCAACCGATGCCATCTGGACATGGACCGTTAAGCCTGAAGACGCTCCCGATACTCCGGAAGAGGTAAGCGTTACCATCGAGCACGGTGAGATTACCGGAGTCAACGGTCAGAAGCTGTCGGCATATAACTGCCTTAAGACACTGAATGAAATTGCGGCAAAGCATGGTGTCGGTCGTGTGGATATTGTTGAAAACAGACTTGTTGGCATGAAGTCCCGCGGTTGCTATGAAACCCCGGGCGGTACCGTAATGATGGCGGCTCTCAGAGCCATTGACGAGCTGGTTCTGGATAAGACCGTGCGTTCTTTCCGCAACAAGATAGCCGAGGATTTTGCACAGCTTGTTTATGACGGCCGCTGGTTTACCCCGCTCTGCTCTGCCATTCTGGCTGCGGCCAATGATATTGAGAAGGATTGTACCGGCGAGGTTGTTCTGAAGCTCTACAAGGGAACTGTAACAGCCATTCAGAAGAAGTCTGTTCACAGCCTTTTCAATGTAGACTTTGCTACCTTCGGTGAAGATGAGGTATACAATCAGGCAGATGCTGACGGTTTCATCCGTCTTTATTCTCTGCCGGCCCGCATCAGAGCCATCAATGCCAAAAACCAGAAGTCTGAATAATAAGCAGGCTGATTTTTGCTGATGATGCCGTGAACAGTGCGGTTTTAGAATAGGCTCAGGATCTCCTGGGCTTATTTTTAATGTAGTATGCACATGTCTGTTTTTTTTGAGGTAGGTGGCAGCAGTACCGGCAAATTAGGATGTACACAGTAATTTTTTCATAATAAAAGGAAAACTTTATGGCATTGTGGGGAGGCCGTTTTACAGAAGCGGCAGACGAAAGATTCAAGAGATTTAACGATTCGCTGGTGTTTGATTATCGGCTGGCGATTCAGGATATTGAAGGTTCCATGGGATGGGCCAGGGCGATAAATAGTGTCGGAATCATTAACGGTGACGAGCTTGAGAAACTTGAAAAGGCCCTGGAAGAACTTCTTGAAGAGGTTCATCAGGATCCGGAAAAGATTGCCCGTGCCGGATTTGAAGATATTCATTCCTATGTGGAAAGCCGTCTTATAGATAAGGTCGGGGATCTCGGGAAAAAGCTCCATACCGGAAGAAGCCGAAACGATCAGGTTGCTTTGGATATCAAGATGTGGTGCCGTGATCAAAGCAAGGTGCTTTTGAAGTCCATTACGAACCTTGAAAAGGTGCTTACGGCTACAGCCAGGGAACACTATAACACCGTCATGCCCGGGTATACGCATCTTCAGAGGGCTCAGCCGATAACCTTCGGGCATTGGGCGATGGCATATTGTGAAATGTTTGACAGAGACTATCACCGTCTTGTCAATGCGGTTTCGCTGATGGATGCCTGTCCTTTGGGAAGTGCTGCGCTTGCCGGAACAGCCTATCCTGTTGATCGCGAGAAGCTGGCCAGGGATTTGGGTTTTGCCAGAGCTACCAGGAACAGCCTTGATTCAGTGTCTGACAGAGATCATATAGTGGAGATTATGAACTGTGCTTCCATCTCCATGATCCATCTATCAAGGATGGCAGAGGATCTGATTATCTACAACAGCGGAGAATCTGCTTTTGTCGAACTTTCAGACAAGGTTACTTCAGGGTCTTCGCTGATGCCGCAGAAGAAAAATCCCGATGCTCTCGAGCTTATCAGAGGGAAGGCAGGAAGGGTATTTGGCGCTCAGATGGGCATGATGACAACTCTTAAGGCTCTGCCTCTGGCTTATGACAAGGATATGCAGGAGGATAAGGAAGGGCTGTTTGATGCTCTTGATACCTGGCATGACTGTCTTGAGATGGCGGCTCTGGTGTTTGAAGGGATGAAGGTCAGAAAGGATCGTACCCTCAAGGCTGCCAGGGGGGGATATTCCAATGCCACTGAACTGGCTGACTATCTTGTGGGCAAGGGGATACCATTCAGAGAAGCGCACGGAATAGTAGGAAGAGCCGTGGTTTATGCAATATCACAGGAGAAGCCTCTGGAAGAGCTTTCGGTTGCAGAATTTCATAAATTCAGCGAGGTTATTTCAGATGACGTATATCCAATACTCCAGATTGAATCAATACTGAGCAAGAGATCAGCACTGGGCGGTGTTAATCTTAACCGGATCAGCGAGGCTGTATCAGCAATGGAAACAGAACTGAATGCGAGAGAAGTCTGATTCGGCATCATTCATCTGATAATGACTAACAGGGGGCAGTTTTCGGACTGCCTTTTTAGTTGAGGCGACAGAAAAGGATGAGTCAGAGTAAGGTGTTGTGCGTCAGCTGAACGGAATTGGAGAACAGCACGTAGAGACAAATGTGTGGTTTGGTGCGGAAAAACCCCGGATTTCAAAAATGAGATTCAGGTTAAATTTTTCTTGATTATTTGGAGACAGTAAGTATAATTCACTGAGCTCGTCCTCCGGGACAGCCCTGAAGCTCCTTCGCAAAGCATGGCGGCTTCTTGTAGTGCTGCACAGACTTATGTGCATTACAGCCCTGAGATATTCGGGGATAATAGTCGGATTTATCTCCCCTTGTAGTGAAAAGCAAGGTGGCGGATATTTCTTTTTTGTTCTTTTTATTTGGAGCTCTGAAATAATGCAGAACCAAAGAATTCGTATCCGTTTGAAGGCTTTCGATCATCGTCTGATCGACAAGTCCACTATGGAAATTGTTGAAACTGCAAAGCGTACTGGCGCACAGGTTCGCGGTCCTATCCCGCTTCCTACTCGTAAGGAACGTTTTACCGTGCTGATTTCTCCGCACGTTAACAAAGATGCGCGTGATCAGTACGAAATTCGCACCCACAAGCGTCTTGTGGATATCGTTGAACACACAGACAAGACTGTGGACGCTCTCATGCGTCTTGACCTTCCTTCTGGTGTTGATGTTCAGATTAGCTTGGGTTAATGAGGTAGAAGATAATGTCAATTGGCGTAATTGGTCGCAAGCTGGGTATGACCCGCATCTTTACTCAAGATGGCAAGTCAATCCCTGTGACTGTTATTGAAGTTGAACCAAATCGCGTAACTCAGGTTAAGTCTGTAGAGACTGATGGTTACACCGCTATCCAGGTTACCACCGGTTCCAAGAAGGCTAGCCGTGTAAGCAAGCCGGAAGCCGGCGTGTTCAAGAAGGCTAATGTTGAGGCCGGTCGTGGTCTCTGGGAATTCCGTCTCGCAGCCGAAGATCTGGCTAACTATGCTGTAGGTTCAGAAGTTAAAGTAGATTTGTTTGCCGAGGGGCAGAAGGTTGATGTAACCGGAACCTCCAAGGGTAAGGGAACTGCCGGTACCGTTAAGCGCTGGAACTTCCGTACTCAGGACTGGACTCACGGTAACTCCCGTTCTCACCGTGTACCTGGTTCAATCGGTCAGAATCAGACTCCGGGACATGTATTCAAGGGTAAAAAGATGGTTGGCCATCTCGGAAACGTTAGAGTTACTGTTCAGGGTTTGAACGTAGTTCGTGTTGATGCTGCCCGTAACGTGCTCCTGATCAAGGGTGCCGTTCCTGGTGCAATTAACGGCGACGTTATTGTAAAGCCTAGTGTTAAGGCGTAAGCGAGGGAAAAATCATGGAATTACAGATGTTAGGCGCAGGCCCGCTTCAGGTTTCTGATACAACCTTCGGCCGTGACTACAATGAAGCCCTTGTTCATCAGGTTGTAGTTGCTTACATGAGCGCTGCACGTCAGGGAAGCAAGAAGCAGAAGACCCGTTCAGAGGTTTCCGGCGGCGGTAAGAAACCTTTCCGTCAGAAAGGAACCGGTCGTGCACGTGCAGGTTCAATCCGTTCTCCGCTCTGGCGTGGCGGTGCCACAACTTTCGCAGCCCGTCCTCAGGATTGGACTCAGAAGGTTAACCGCAAGATGTACCGCGTTGCTATCAAGAGCATTCTTTCCGAGCTCGTTCGTCAGAATCGTTTTGTTGTTGTTGACAGCTTCAGCGTTGACGAAATCAAGACCAAGAAGCTTGAACAGAAGCTCAACGAAATGCAGCTTAAGGATGTTCTGATTGTAACTGATGAATATCAGGAAAATCTTGTTCTTTCCGCACGCAACCTGTACAAGGTTGATGTATGTGAAGTCAACGGCAGCGGATTCAATCCTGTAAGCCTTATTGCTCACGATAAAGTGCTGATAACTTCATCAGCTGTTAAAAAGATTGAGGAGTTGTTAGGATGAGTGCAGTTATGAATAAAACTCGTCTTTTCAGCATTATCAAGGGATCTCTTATTTCTGAGAAAACCACTAAGGTTAATGCATTTAACACTTATGCTTTTTCGGTTCTCCCTAATGCTAATAAGATTGAAATCAAACAAGCAGTCGAAGAGATTTTCAAGGTCAAGGTAAAGAGTGTATGCACTCTGAATGTTCAGGGCAAGAAGAAGGCTACTGGCAGGCATATTGGCCGCAGACAGGATTGGAAGAAGGCATATGTTACGCTTATGCCTGGCCAGTCTCTCGACTCCACTAACTTACAGGGTGAATAGGAGTAGATTATGGCAATTGTAAATTGCAAACCGACTTCTGCAGGTCGTCGTCATGTAGTTAAGATTGTAACCCCGGGCCTTTACAAGGGTGCTCCTTTTGCAGGACTTGTTGAAGAAAAGCGCAAGACCGGCGGTCGTAACAACACTGGCCGCATTACTACCCGTCATATCGGCGGTGGACACAAGCAGCGTTACCGTATCATTGATTTCAAGCGCATCAAGGATGATATGGCTGCCAAGGTAGAGCGTATTGAATACGATCCTAACCGCAGTGCCAATATCGCTCTTATTTGCTATGCCGACGGCGTACGTAGCTATATTCTTGCTCCCAAGGGGTTGGCTGTAGGCGATAAGGTTATGTCCGGCGCACACGCTGAAATCAAGGTTGGTAACACCCTTCCTCTTCGCAACATCCCTCTGGGTACCAATGTTCATGCTGTTGAACTTGTTCCTGGAAAGGGTGCTCAGTTTGCCCGTTCTGCCGGTGCTTTCTGCCAGATTCTTGCCCGTGACGGTCAATACGTAACCATCCGTATGCGTTCCGGTGAAATGCGTCGCGTTCTTGCAGACGGCAGAGCTACCATTGGCGAAGTAGGTAACAGCGAGCATATGCTCCGCTCTCTCGGCAAGGCAGGTGCCAAGCGCTGGCTTGGTATTCGTCCTACCGTCAGAGGTATGTCAATGAACCCTATCGATCACCCGCATGGCGGTGGTGAAGGCCGTAACAAGGGTATTCAGCCAAGATCTCCTTGGGGTACTCTGTGCAAGGGTTATAAGACTCGTAAGAACAAGCGTACCGACAAGTACATTGTTCATCGTCGTGATAAGTAATTTTTTTAAGAGGTATTACCATGCCACGTTCGCTCAAGAAAGGTCCTTATCTTGACCAATCCTTGCTGCAGAAGGTAGAGAAAGCGGTGGAAAGCGGAGACAAGAAGCCTATCAAGACCTGGTCCCGTCGTTCAATGATCGTTCCTACTATGATCGGTTTGACCATCGCTGTCCATAATGGTCGTCAGCACGTACCTGTTTATGTAACTGACGAAATGGTTGGTCACAAGCTGGGCGAGTTCGCTCCTACCCGTACTTTCCGCGGCCACACTGCTGATAAGGCTGCAAAATAAGGATTTGTAATGGAAGCTAAAGCAATTCACCGTTATGCCCGTTCTTCAGCTCAGAAGACTCGTCTTGTGGCTGATCAGGTTCGCGGTTTGCCTGTTGGACAGGCCGTTAACATTCTGCAGTTTAGCCCTCGCAAGGCTGCTGCAATTGTTTTGAAAGTAGTAAAGTCAGCTGTTGCCAACGCTACTAATAATCTTAGCGCTGATGCTGATGATCTGTTTGTTTCTCAGATTATGGTTGATGAAGGACCTTCTCTCAAGCGTATGAGCCCCAGAGCCAAGGGTCGCGGAGATCGCATTACCAAGCGTACATCCCACATCACCGTAGTGGTTTCAGACCATCGATAGGAGTGCACTATGGGTCAAAAAGTTAATCCGAACGGCATTCGCCTGGGAATTACCAAGCAGTTTAATTCTGTATGGTATGCAAATACAGCAGACTACGCTGACAATCTTAAGTGTGATTACCAAGTTCGCGAGTTCATCAAAAAGGAGCTCAAGGACGCTTCGGTATCCAAGGTAGTAATTGATCGTCCTGCTAAGTCTATTCGCGTAACAGTATTCACTTCACGTCCGAGCGTTGTATACGGTGTTAAGGGTGCCGGCATCGAAAAGCTCAGCACCGGCATCTCCAAGATTGCCAATGTCAAGAGCGCTCAGATTGTAGTGCAGGAAGTACGCAAGCCGGAGCTTGATGCTCAGCTGGTAGCTGCCAGCATTGCCGAGCAGCTCGAGCATCGTGTTATGTTCCGTCGTGCCATGAAGAAGGCAATTCAGAACGCCACCAAGGCCGGTGCTCTCGGTGTTAAAATCGAAGCCTCAGGTCGTCTTGGCGGTGCTGAAATAGCACGTTCCGAGTGGCTGCGCGAGGGTCGGGTTCCTCTTCACACTCTGCGTGCTGACATTGATTACGCAGTTGCTGAGGCCAAGACCACTTACGGCATTATTGGTGTTAAGGTATGGATTTTCAAAGGTGAGGTTCTTGGTGAACTTCCTCTTGAGAATGAAGCTGACAATCAGCAGAATACCAAGGCTCCTAAGAAGAACAATCATCGTGGCAATAAAGCTCCTGCTCGTGATGTTGCCAAAGCTGATAAGTAAGGAGATCTACAATGTTACAACCAAAGCGTACTAAGTATCGTAAGACGCAGAAGGGTCGTAATCGCGGTCTTGCTTATGCAGGTGGCGATGTTAGTTTCGGCCAGTTCGGTCTTAAAGCTGTAACCCGCGGTCAGATTAATGCCCGTGAAATTGAAGCCGCCCGTCGTGCTTTCACACGTGCTATCAATCGTGAAGGTCAGGTTTATATTCGTGTATTCCCTGACAAGCCGATAACCCAGAAGGCACTTGGTGTTCGTATGGGTAAGGGTAAGGGTACTGTTGAGTACTGGGTTTGCCCCGTGCAGCCCGGAAAGGTTCTCTTCGAGCTTGGCGGTGTTTCTGAGGAAAAGGCTCGCAGAGCTTTCACTCTTGCCGCTGCCAAACTCTCAGTTCAGACCACTTTCGTAGTTAAGGCGGTATTATAATGTTAGCCAGTGAACTTAAAAACAAGAGTGCTGAAGAACTGAAGAAGCAGCTCTCCGAACTTTTAGAACAGCAGTTTAAGCTTAAGTATCAACTTAAGGCCGGTACTATCAAGGATGTTTCTCTTCTTAAGAAGAATCGTCATGATATTGCTCGTGTTAAGCAGATTTTAGCAGCTCAGGCTGCCAAGGTAGGTGAGTAATGGCAGATTCAGCACGTACTCTGCAGGGTATTGTGGTTAGCGACAAGATGCAGAAGGCTATTGTCGTTGCAGTAGAGCGTAAGGTAAAGCATCCGCTTCTCGGAAAGATTATCAAGCGTACTACCAAGTTCCACGTACAGGATGTTAACAACACAGCCAAAGAGGGTGATGTAGTTGAAATCAAGGAAACCCGTCCTGTTTCAAAGACTATTGCCTGGACTTTGGTTCGTGTAGTTAAGGCAGACTAATCATTTTTTGAACATTGTTCAGCATAAGGGAGGGAGACCTCCCTTTTTTAATTTTGAAAAAATCGTGTTCAATGATAAAAAAATGATGATTTTTATCACAAAGTTGTGTTATGATTCAGCACCTTTTGTTTATACGCAAAAGGCTGATCGTTTTTTTTAGTTATAACGGAGCATTATCATGATCCAGATGCAGAGTACGCTAGATGTCGCCGATAATTCTGGCGCTCGTAGTGTAATGTGTATTAAGGTTCTTGGTGGTTCACATCGTCGTTACGCCAGTGTTGGCGACGTCATCAAGGTTTCCGTGAAGGAAGCAATTCCCCGCGGAAAGGTTAAGAAGGGTGACGTAGTTAATGCCGTTGTTGTTCGTACCAAGAAGGGCGTTCGTCGTCCGGATGGTTCTGTCATTCGTTTCGACAGCAATGCAGCTGTACTTCTTAACGGTTCCTATGAACCTATCGGTACTCGTATTTTTGGACCTGTCACTCGTGAACTTCGTACCGAACGTTTCATGAAGATAGTTTCCTTAGCACCTGAAGTACTTTAAGGAGTTGAAACAATGTCAGCAAAAATTCGCAAGAATGACGAAGTTATTGTTATCGCAGGCAAGGACAAGTCCAAGACCGGCAAGGTTAAGGCAGTTCTTACCAAGGAACATAAGGTTATCGTCGAAGGCGTTAATGTTGTTAAGAAGCATCAGAAACCCAGACCACAGTTTGGAATTGCCGGCGGCATCCTCGAGAAGGAAGCTCCCATTGATGTTTCTAACGTTGCGATTCTGAATCCTTCCACCAAGAAGGCAGATCGTGTTGGTTTCAGATTTGAAGACGGAAAGAAAGTACGTTTCTTCAAGTCTAATAATGAACTTGTTAAATAATCGGAGTTTACAATGGCGAAACTGCATGATGTTTACAGACAAGAAGTAATCAAGAAGCTTTCTGAAAAGTTTGGTTACAAGACTGTCATGCAAGTCCCTAGAATTGAGAAGATTACCCTCAATATGGGCGTTGGTGAAGCTGTAGATGACAAGAAGGTTCTCGAGAATGCTGTCAAGGACATGACTGCTATTTCTGGTCAGAAGCCTTTAATCACCAAGGTTCGTAAGTCAGTTGCGGGCTTTAAGATTCGTGAGGGCTATCCTATCGGCTGTAAGGTTACCTTACGCGGTGAACGTATGTGGGAATTCCTTGAGCGTCTTATTTCAATTGCTATGCCTCGTATTCGCGATTTCCGCGGTGTGAGCAGCGAATCATTCGATGGTCGTGGCAATTACTCCATGGGCGTTCGTGAACAGATCATCTTCCCGGAAATTGATTTCGACAAGGTTGACACGGTTCGTGGTCTCGATGTAACCATTACCACCACTGCCAAGACCGATGACGAAGCACGCGAACTTCTCGCTGCCTTCAACTTCCCGTTCCGTAAGTAAGGGTGCAGAATTATGGCAAAAACTTCTATGAAGAATCGCGAAGCAAAGCGCGAACTTCTCGTAAATAAGTACTATGAAAAGCGTCAGAAGCTTAAGGCTATTGTATCTGATGTTAACTCTTCTGATGATGAACGTTGGGCTGCTATAGTTGCGCTGCAGGCTTTGCCGCGTGATTCCAGTCCGGTACGTCAGCGCAATCGCTGTTGTATCACAGGTCGTCCTCATGGTTTCCTCCGCAAGTTTGGCATGTGCCGTAACATGGTTCGTGAACACATGATGAAGGGCGAAATTCCGGGTCTTAAGAAGGCCAGCTGGTAATTCAGGGAGATTAACTTATGAGTATGCAAGATCCTATTGCGGATTTACTGACTCGCATTCGTAACGGCCAGGCTGCTGGCAAGGTTACTGTTTCAGTTCCATCTTCCAAGATGAAGCTGGCTATCGCCAACCTCCTCAAGGAAGAAGGCTACATTTCAGATGTTAAGGTAACCGGTGATGTTATCAAGACTCTTGAGATCGATCTTAAGTATTACAACGGAAAGCCTGTTGTAGAACTGATCCAGAGAGTTTCACGTCCTGGTCTCCGTATTTACAAGTCCTGCCAGAATCTTCCTAAGATTCAGAACGGTCTTGGCATCGCTGTTATTTCTACTTCTAAGGGCCTTATGACCGATCGCGTAGCACGCAAGAACGGCGTAGGCGGTGAAGTCGTTTGCTACGTAGCTTAAGGAGTAAATAATGTCAAGAATCGCAAAAGCTCCTGTAGTTATTCCTGCAGGTGTTGAAGTAAAGCTTGAAGGTCAGGTTCTGACGGTTAAGGGCAAGAACAGCACTCTTTCTCTTAATGTCAATCCTGCTGTTAAGGTTACTTTTGAAGATAATGAACTTAAGTTTGCTCCTGTTGATGAGTCCAAGAATGCCAATGCGCAGTCCGGTACTGCCCGTGCTCTTGCTCATAACATGGTTGTCGGTGTAAGCCAGGGGTATGTTGTTAAGCTTATTCTTAAGGGAGTAGGTTATCGTGCTCAGGCCAAGGGCAACACTGTAACTCTTAATTTAGGTTATTCAAATCCTGTCGATTATGCAGTGCCTGAGGGAATCAAGGTTGAAACTCCTTCCCAGACTGAAATTAACATCAGTGGCGCTGATCGTGATCTGGTTGGGCAGGTTGCTTCTGAAATTCGCGCTGTGAGAGCTCCTGAGCCTTATAAGGGCAAGGGTGTTCGCTATGCTGACGAAGTTGTTCATATTAAAGAAGCTAAGAAGAAGTAGGAATACGCAATGAATAAAAAAGTATCTCGTCTTCGTCGCGCCACCAAGGCACGTGCCAAGATGCATGAATTGGGTGCTACCCGCTTAGTTGTTTTTCGTACTCCGCGTCATATTTACGCTCAGGTAATTAACGACGAAGGTAATGTCCTTGCAAGTGCTTCAACTCTTGAGAAGTCTCTTGCCAGTCAGGTTAAGTATACCGGTAACAAGGAAGCTGCTAAGCTCATTGGCAAGACTATTGCTGAGCGTGCTGTTGCCAAGGAAGTTACCAGCGTAGCTTTTGATCGTTCCGGTTTCCAGTATCATGGTCGTGTCGAGGCTCTGGCCCAGGCTGCCCGTGAAGCTGGTCTTAAGTTCTAAGGTGGGTTGAGAATGGCTAAAAATGAAAACCAGGCTAACAACGATATGCAGGAAAAGCTCGTTGCTGTAAATCGTGTAGCTAAAGTTGTAAAGGGCGGTCGTATTTTCTCTTTCACCGCTTTAACTGTTGTTGGTGATGGCAAGGGCAAGGTTGGTTACGGTTATGGCAAGGCCAGTGAGGTTCCTGCAGCCATTGCCAAGGCTATGGATCAGGCTCGTCGTGATGCAAATTCGCGCAGCCGCATTGAGCTTAATGATGGCACTCTGTATCATGATGTTAAGGGTTCCCATGCGGGCTCAACCGTATTTATGAAGCCTGCTTCTGAAGGTACCGGTATTATTGCCGGCGGTGCAATGCGTGCCGTTCTCGAAGTTGCCGGTGTTCGTAACGTGCTTGCTAAGGCCTATGGTTCTACTAATCAGGGCAATGTTGTTCGTGCCACCATTCGTGCTCTTTCTTCTGTAAGATCTCCTGATGAAGTAGCTGCCAAGCGCGGTCTTACTGTTGAACAGATTCTTGGAGTATAAAATGGCTGACAAAACTCTTAAAGTTACTCAGATCCGCAGTTCTATTGGCAGAAAGCCTAAGCACCTGGCGGTTCTGAAAACTCTTGGCTTGCGTCATATCCGTCATACTGTTGAAGTACCTGATACTCCGGTTATCCGCGGTATGCTTAACAAGGTTTATTACCTGATCAAGGTGGAGGAATAAATGCGTCTTAATGATCTTTCTCCAGCTGCCGGTTCCAAGAGGAAGGCAGTGCGTGTAGGTCGTGGTATTGGTTCTGGCATAGGCAAGACCTGCGGTCGCGGTATAAAAGGCGCCGGTGCTCGTAAGAGTGGCGGTACCCGTCCGGGATTTGAAGGCGGTCAGATGCCGATCAAGATTCGTCTTCCTAAGTTTGGTTTCTTCTCCCGTATTGCCGCAGTTACTACTGAAGTTCCTCTTAATGAGCTTTGCAAGCTTGAAGGTGATGTTGTTGATATGCTCACCCTGAAGCAGGCTAATATCATTAGCGGCAAGTTTGAAAATGCGAAAATCATCCTCTCCAAAGAGCCTAAGATCAATCGTGCTTTCACCGTTAAGGGAATTCGTGTAACCAAGGGTGCAAAGGCTGCCATTGAAGCAGCCGGCGGCAAGGTTGAAGAATAAGGGTTAGTCAATGGTAGCAAGACCGGGCCAGACAGGTAAGACCAGTAACGAATTGGTGAGCCGCCTATTGTTTGTTTTTATAGGTCTCGTTATATTTCGTTTAGGGTCTTTTGTACCTGTTCCTGGAATTAATACAGATGTGCTTGAAAAGATGTTTTCAGAACAGAGCGGTAACGTTCTTGGGATGTTTAACATGTTTTCGGGCGGTGCTCTGTCTCGTGCCTCCATTTTAGCCCTAGGTATAATGCCTTATATTTCATCCGCAATTATCATTCAGCTGATGGCAGTTATAAATCCTACATTGGCTGAATTGAAGAAGGAGGGTGAGTCTGGCAGACGTACTTTAACCAAATATACTCGTTGGGGAACCCTGTTTCTTGGTCTGCTGCAGTCTGTTGGCATAGCTTACGGTCTGCCCAACATGATTCCGGGTCTTGTTGATGAGGTGAACATGGGGTGGCAATTCATGGTAGTTGCCACTGTTAGTCTGACTGCTGGAACCATGTTTTTGATGTGGCTCGGCGAGCAGATTACAGAGAGAGGTGTCGGAAACGGCATTTCCCTTCTCATTTTTGCCGGTATCGTTGCAGGACTCCCTCATGCGCTGGCGGCAACTTTTGAACAGGTTCGCCAAGAGGAACTGTCTATAATCGGCATCCTTATAATTGCGCTGGTTGTTGTTTCTGTTACATATTTTGTAGTTTTTGTAGAGCGCGGACAGCGTCGCATACCTATAAATTATGCAAAGCGTCAGAACGGTAATCGTTTTTATAATCCACCTTCAACCCATTTGCCGTTAAAGCTGAATATGTCCGGTGTTATTCCGGCAATTTTCGCTTCCAGTATAATTCTTTTCCCGGGAACTATTGTTGCCTGGCTGGGCAATGGTCAGGGGCCTGTTGCGAATTTCCTTCAGGAAGTATCAATGCTGTTGCAGCCTGGTCAGCCTTTGTATGAAATTCTTTATGCTGTGGCAATTGTGTTTTTCTGCTTCTTTTATACGGCGATGGTGTTCAACCCCCGTGAAATTGCAGATAACCTGAAGAAGAGCGGTGCGTTTATCTCCGGTATTCGTCCTGGTGAGCAGACAGCCAAGCACATTGATAAGGTAATGACCAGATTGACTTTAGCTGGTTCTGTCTACATGGTTTTTGTATGCCTTGTGCCCCAGTTGCTGATGACCTGGTTCAATGTTCAGTTCTATTTCGGCGGAACATCGTTGCTGATTATCGTTGTGGTTATTATGGATTTTATTGCGCAGCTTCAAAGTCATATGGCTACTTACCAGTACGGGGATGCTTTGAAGAAGGCAAATTTGATAAATTTTGGTCGATAGACCTTCTTTGGACAAAGGAGTCTAATCATGAAAGTTGGTGCTTCAGTAAAAAAATTCTGTCGTCATTGCAAGATTGTACGTCGCGGTGGAGTGGTTCACGTGATTTGTACTAATCCCAAGCACAAGCAGCGTCAGGGTTAATTTTTAATTTCTGTCACATTTTTGTTGCAATTGAACTGCAAGGTGTGTATATTATGCTCCTTGCAGTTTTTTTATGTGCACTAGTGATCCTCGTGTATCCTGACGGGCTTTACGAGGATTGTTTTTTTAACTTGATTTTAGGAGTTTATAGTGGCCCGTATAGCTGGTATTAACCTTCCTGATGACAAGCATGCAGTTATTGCACTGCAGTCTATTTACGGCGTTGGTCCTACCACCGCCAAGAAGATTCTTGCAGATGCAGGTGTTAATCAGGATGCTAAGTTCAAAGACCTCGAAGAATCTGTACTTGACAAGATTCGTGAGCAGGTTTCCCATTACACTGTTGAAGGTGATCTCCGCCGTGAGGTTTCCATGAACATCAAGCGCCTTATCGATCTTGGCTGCTATCGTGGTATTCGTCATCGCCGCGGTCTTCCGGTTCGCGGTCAGCGTACCAAGACTAATGCCCGTACCCGCAAGGGCCCGCGCAAGGCTATTAAGAAGTAAGCGAGGATATTGATAATGGCAAATAATGAACAGACCCGTCGTCGTTCTAAGAAGCAGGTAGCTGATGGCGTAGCCCACATTCATGCTTCTTTTAACAACACTATTGTTACCATTTCTGATCGTCAGGGCAATGCACTGTCCTGGGCTACTTCAGGTGGTTCTGGTTTCCGTGGTTCCCGTAAGTCTACTCCCTATGCCGCTCAGGTCGCTGCTGAACGTGCCGGTGAGGCTGCCAAGGAATTTGGTGTAAGAAATCTTGAGGTTCTCGTAAAAGGCCCTGGCCCTGGTCGTGAATCCACCATTCGTGCTCTTAACGCTATTGGTTTCAAGATTACCAACATTACTGATGTTACTCCAATTCCCCACAATGGCTGCCGTCCCCCCAAGAAGCGTCGTGTATAGTTTAACTGGTATTTTGGAGATAGATTAAATGGCTAGATATATTGGACCGTCTTTGAAGCTTAGCCGCCGTGAAGGTTGCGATCTGTTTTTAAAGTCCGGTGTTAACACTTACGAAAAGAAGTGCAAGAAGGCTGAGAAGCTCCCTGGCGTTCATGGTGCCGAAAAGCCCCGCGCTTCAGAATATGGTACTCAGCTTCGTGAAAAGCAGAAGGTACGTCGTCTTTATGGCATTCTTGAGCGTCAGTTCCGTAACTACTATCGGAAAGCCAGCCAGATGAAGGGAAATACAGGTGAAAACCTGCTTCAGCTTCTTGAGTCCAGACTTGACAATGTTGTTTATCGTATGGGTTTTGGATCTACCCGTGCCGAAGCTCGTCAGCTTGTCAGCCACAAGGCGATTCAGATTACCCTTAAGGGTTCCGAAGTTGCAAGAACTGTTAACATCCCTTCTTTCCAGGTTCCTGAGGGGGCAACAGTATCTGTTCGCGAGAAGGCAAAGAATCAGGATCGTATTATTACTGCTCTTGACCTTGCCAGCAAGCGTGAAAAGCCTGAGTGGATTGACGTTGATGTAGAAAAGAAGTCAGGTGTGTTTACTCACAAGCCTGAGCGTTCTTCTCTGCCTTCTGACATTAAAGAACAGCTCATCGTCGAACTCTACTCCAAGTAATTTGGTCTCGCAAAGAGGATATAATTTTGGGTTCTGTAACAGATTTTTTAAAACCGAGAAAGGTTGGGATTACGCCAGTAAGCATCAATCGCTCTCACGTTTCTCTTGAACCGTTGGAGCGCGGTTTTGGCAATACCTTAGGACAGGCTCTTCGCCGTGTCCTTCTGATGTCCCTTCCTGGTTGTGCCATCACTCAGGTCAAAATCGAAGGTGTAGAGCACGAATATAGTGTTAAGAGCGATATTCAGGAAGAGATTCTGGAGGTGCTTCTTAATCTTAAAGGTGTTGCTGTAAATATTACGGATGAAACCAAGGATGATGTCGTTGTTTCCCTGGTAAAGTCCGGTACAGGACCTGTTTATGCAGGTGACATTAAGTTGCCGGATGATGTTCAGGTTTATAATCCTGGTCACGTTATCTGTCATTTGAATTCTTCAAAGTCTTCCATAGAAATGACTTTGAGAATTCAAAGGGGTTCCGGTTATGTTCCGGCCAATTCGCCCAAGCGTCAGGCTGAAGCTCGTGATCCCGGTACCATCCTCCTTGATGCTTCATACACTCCAATCAGGTATTTTTCCTATGAGGTTCAGTCAGCGCGTCTCGAACAGAGAACTGACCTTGACGGCCTTGAGATTGAAGTTGAAACCAACGGGGTTATTGATCCTGAGGAAGCTATCAGGGAAGGCGCTCTGTTACTTCGTGAACAGCTATCTTCCTTTGTAGATTTAGATGCCGTTAAGGTAAGTGCACCTGTTGAACAGACACAGGCTCCTGTTTTGGATCCTGCTCTTCTCAGATCCGTTGATGATCTTGAGCTTACTGTTCGTTCGGCTAACTGCCTTAAAGCAGAATCCATTCACTTAATAGGTGATTTGGTTCAGTGTACCGAAGTTGAACTTCTTAAAGCCAAGAACTTAGGTCGTAAGTCTCTTAATGAGATTAAGGATGTTCTGGCTCAGCGAGGGTTGTCTCTCGGTATGCGTATTGAGAACTGGGCTGCAGCTTCTCAGCAGGCCAAATCATAAAACTTTTTTAGAAGGAAAAGTGTCATGCGTCATCGTATGAGCGGCCGTCAGTTGAGCCGCAACACCAGTGCAAGAGCTGCATTGCTCCGTTCGCTTACTGTAGCTCTTTTCAGAAGAGAAACCATCAGAACTACTCTTCCGAAGGCTAAGGAGCTTCGTCGCTTTGCTGAGCCTCTTATTACCAAGGCCAAGGTTGATTCGGTTGCTAACCGTCGTCATGTTTTTGCAGTTTTGCGTGATCGTGAGATTGTTACCAAACTTTTTAACGACATTGCCAAGCGGGTTCTTGCCCGTGAAGCTGATGAGTCTAAAGGCAAGGGCGGTTATACCCGTGTTTTAAAGTGCGGTCTTCGTCCTGGAGATCAGGCTCAGATGGCTTTCATCTCTCTTGTAGATGTCAAGGCTGAAGAACCTGCTGCCGAGGCACCCTCTGCTGAATAAGCATATCTAGATATGAGCCCCGTTTCTCTCGGGGCTTTTTTGCTTATATTTAATAAGCTTTCTTTTTGATGTAAAATTAGTAGCTGATGAATTGTGATAATTCGTCAGTTTTGTCCTGTATCGGTATTATCCGGTAAGAAATAATTGAGGAATCTGCCTTGGACTTCGTAAAAGATTTTTTTAAGCCTCAGGAAGCAAGGATTGAAAGTATTTCTGATACTCAGTCAAAAATTGTTCTTGAGCCTTTTGAACCTAATTTCGGTCTTACTCTCGGTAATGCTCTTAGGCGTATACTTCTTTCCTCCATGCCTGGATCCGCCATATATTCCTGTGAAATCAATGATGTAAATCATGAATATACTACCAAAGAGGGATTGCAGGAAGATATTCTCATTCTTCTCCTGAATCTTAAGAAGATTGCCGTGTCCATTGACAATCTTACCAGAGATGATGCTCTTCTTCAGTTACGGGTTAATGATCCTCTGGCTCAGGACGATGGTGTCACAAACGCCAAAACTGATTACGTTGGGCCTATTACTGCCGGCGATATTTATTGTCCGGCAGGGGTTACAATTCATAACCCGGATCTTGTTATCTGTCATATCACCAGCAGAACCATTCCTTTCAGAATGAAGCTTCATGTTAACCGTGGCCGTGGTTTTCTGCGCGGTGACCTGCGGGCACATCCTGAAGGGGACGAAAGGTTCGTGGGACGCCTTATGGTTGATGCTGCTTACAGTCCTGTCGTCAATGTGGCTTATACCGTAAGCAAGTACGATGATCCTAATGGTCGTGATGATTTGGAGTCACTTACCATTAATCTGACTACAGACGGAACAATTTCTCCCCAGATGGCGCTTCGCAGAGCTTCCACAATTTTTTATGAACAGCTGAATACTTTCATTGACATTCATTCTGAATCTGAAACCACTGCCAAGGTTGTTGAGGAACCCAAGATTGATCCCAAGCTTCTTAAAACCGTTGAAGATCTTGAACTTACAGTTCGATCTGCCAATTGTCTTAAGGCTGAAGGAATTCATTATATTGGTGATTTGGTTCAGAAGACTGAGGTTGAGCTTCTTAAGACCCCTAATCTCGGTAAGAAATCTCTTACTGAAATCAAGGATGTTCTTGCAAAGGAAGGTCTGTCTCTGGGCATGCGCCTCGACAACTGGCCGCCTCAGGAAGATGAGGATCAGAAGGATTAGTCTTCTGATGTTTCTCCTCGATTAGGGGTTTGATTATGGCCTGTGCCGTCTATACCGGTGCAGGTTATTTTTTGATACGGCCTCATTTCTTTTTCGGAGGACATGAATTTTCTCCTAATGAGCCTCCATCAGGGATTTGAAACTGTCCCTTTCTTTCTGTTTGTTTCACATTTTTGTTACTGCATTCCCTCTTGTATTCGGTTATCGACTCCTCTTTTATTTATAATTTTTCATTAACCCTGTCACTGTGTATGACCCCATCTTTGAAGTCATATCATTATCACAGTTCTTTTTCTTTTCGAGGTCGGTTTTAACTATGAATAAATATTGTATTACTGCCATGGCGGCAGCCATGATCCTAGCTGTTGCCGGTTGTAGCAGCGATTCGGCTTCCTCATCTCCTGCTTCAAAAGCGGTTACCGGGAAACTTACTACCCCGGTTTTTGTTAAGGTTGACGGAAAATCACAGGGGGCCGACAGCGAATTCAAGCTGGGAAATACCAGCAATATCTATCATGCCACTGCCTTTATGGATAAAGGACAGCATAAGATTGTTCTTGCGGATGCCAAGGATACCTGCGGTACAAAATTCGGCCCTGCCGCCTCGGCAAATCTTGCCTTCGGAACTCTTGCTCAGCTTGACAAGTGTGCCAAGAATGAATTCACCATTAACGTGGTTCTCAAGGGTAACTATGATTTTACCCTTGACTACACCAAGGATGTTCCCTCTGTTAAGGTGCTAAGAAGTACCAAGAAGGTTGAGGTCAAGAGACAGCCTCCGCAGATTGCATGTGACAAATGGGACGGCGGTCCGGTTACAGCAAACGTTGGCAAGGCATTTCCCAACGGAACTACGGTTCGTGATGCCTATTCCGGTGCTACTGCGGTGGTAAAGGGCGGAAAGGTCACCATGACTCCCGCTCCTGAAAGCGAGGGTATTCTTCTTCTTGAGGAGGCAAAGTCCTTCTCCCAGGCGCCTTTCAGCTGGGATAATGCCAATGTTTATTTTATGCTTCCGGATCGCTTCTATAACGGAAACAAATCAAATGATAATTCCTATGGCAGAAAGAAGGACGGCAAGAATGAAATCGGTACCTGGCACGGCGGTGACTTTGCCGGTATCACCCAAAAACTAGATTACCTTCGTGATTTGGGAGTCAATGCCATATGGGTTACTCCTATAGTTGAACAGGTTCACGGTTTTGTAAGCGGTGGTGCTGAAGGTTCTTTCCCGTTCTACGGCTATCACGGTTACTGGGCTTTGGATTTTACCAATATTGACAAGAATCTCGGCACTGAAGAAGAATTCCAGAAATTTGTTGATGAGGCCCATAAGCGTGGTATCCGTATTCTTGTGGATGTGGTAATGAATCATGCCGGCTATGCAACTTTGAAGGATCTCCAGGATGTCGGTCTTAAGGAGCTGGTAAATGATCCTGATTCTCTCCCTGCTGACTGGTCAGAATACAAGCCCAAGGGACTTTATGCAACCTGGGGCAGCATCAACGGTGTTATCAACTATAAGACCAAAGCCTGGAAGAAATGGTGGGGACCGGACTGGGTGCGTGCCGGACTTCCTGGATATGATGAGCCCGGTGTTGACGACCAGAACATGGCAGTAGGCGGACTTCCTGATTTCAAGACAGAGAAGAGAACGCCCGTGAAGCTTCCGGAATTCTTTAAGAACAAGAAGGATACCAGGGCTGTGGATTTGCCCAATGCCTCGATTGTCGATTACCTCGTCAGCTGGCATACCTATTATGTCAGAAAATTCGGTGTTGACGGATTCCGCTGCGATACCGTGAAGCATGTTGATCCTTATGCCTGGAAGCAGCTCAAGGAGAGTGCCACCAAAGCGCTTAAGGAATGGAAGGCCGAGAACCCTTCCAAGAAGATCGATGACACTCCTTTCTTTATGGTAGGCGAGGTGTTTGATCACGGTGTTTCCAGGGATCTCTGGTATGACAACGGTTTTGACAGTCTCCTCAATTTTGACTATCAGAAGGAATCCATGGCAGCTGCTCAGTGTATGAAGGAGGCTGACGGTATTTATGCCAAGTACTCAAAGTCCGTTCAGCAGAAGGGCTTTAATATTCTGTCCTACATTTCATCTCACGATACCAAGCTGTTCTTTGCGGACTATCAGGACTTTGATTTGCAGAAGCGTACTGCCAATTCCTTCCTGATGCTCCCGGGACAGGTTCAGATCTACTATGGTGATGAATCAGGACGTCCTCTGATGAAGGATGACGGAGTGGTGGATCAGTCTCTCCGTTCCGACATGAACTGGGCGGATCTCGACAAGCCCGAGTATAAGGATTTGATCAGGCATTGGGGCAAGCTTAACAAGTTCCGTCTCAATCATCCTGCTGTTGCCGAAGGAACTCATACCAAGCTTTCCGCCAGCCCTTATGCCTTTATGAGGAAGAAGGGCAACGACAAGGTGGTGATTGTTTCCGCCGGACGCAAGTAATTCCTGATGCTTTTATAGCTGAAAGCTGATATTATCGGAGCCTGATCGTGTTTGGTCAGGCTTTTTTAATGGTTTTTTTGTATGAACGATATTGATAATCAGGATGCTGTTTCCGGTGATGAAGACTCTTTTTCCAGCTCGGAAATTTCTGAAATTTTAAATGCAGCCTATGATATTTTGCAGGAGGTCATTCCGACATGTGTTGATAATGACGAGCTTTCTCTGGATGATTTGGAATATTTCAATGACCGGGTTCTGAGCGATGCGGTGTATAACTCTCTGGTCTATCCTGCCCGTTCGATCTGGTCTCAGCGTTATCCCTCTGACGAGTATGATTTCCTTGAGGATCCGGAGCTGGCGGAGAAATACATTGAGGTTATGTTTTATTTTTCGGAAGAGCCGTTGTCTTCCGATGAGGATCTGGGAATCGACGATAACAGCAGGTGCTTTGCTGTGGTTCTTATGCCGCTTCCGTGGATTCATGATGAATCCCTGGTCAGAACGGCAGTGGAATTTTATCCTGATGAAGAATTCCTTAATGCCGGAATGGACAGCGATGATGAGGAATAGCAAATCCTAGAGTCTCAGAGTTTGGTACTCCAGGTTATTCTGTTGTGTCCGGAACAGGATTTGGTGTTTATGATGCCATTACTGTTCGTTCCCGAAAGAGCTGTTTCTTTCGGGATTTTTATTTTCGGGAGCTAAGGAAGTATTTCAATCATCGTTCCCGGATCTACCAAATCAAGAAATTCATCCATATCGCTGTTTATAAGTGCAATACAGCCGTTAGTCCAGTTTGATGGCATAAGGCCGTCCACCCGGTCCTCGCTTTTTCCGCGGTAGGGCGGTTCTCCGTGGATCATAATCATTCCGCCGGGACGGCGACCGGCCTTTCTGGCCCTGTCGATATCTTCCGGGTTGGGATAGGATATATGAAAGGCCTTATAAAAGCTGGAATTCAGTTTTACGTAATCCAGAATATATTTACCTTCGGGGGTTTTTTTGTCGCCTTCGAACATCTTGGGCCCCTGGGGATTTTTGCCCAAAGAGATGTTGAAGCTTTTGATAAGAGCTTCCCCCTTGTAAAGAAAAATTTTGTAGCTTGATTTCCGGACAACCACCCGATCCACAAGATTTTTTCTGATGGCGGCAAGACTTCCGGCAGCAATTTTGGTGACAATTGTTCCCAGTTTTGTGTAGTCAGTGTCGGGGTCGTATTCCGGATATTCGTTGAGAGCTTCCAGATACACACTGTATGGCAATGTGGTGCCTCCGGTGGCGAGGAGGTCGGCGTCATTTGCTGCTGAACTGCCGGAGGCTGCCATGGTCAGCAGCAGTGACAGGGACGGAATCAGCAATGAGGAAAAGTGAGAAATCAGAAAAATGCGGGACATAAACTTACTCTCTTTTGTTTCCTGCCATTGTAGGGATTTTTATAAAAAAATAAAGATTCCGGGCCGGAAAATTGCAACATGATGCCCGGCAAATTCTCAGTAATGCCGGGGGTTTAGGCTATAATATTCCCTGATAAAACTGGAAAGCGTATGAACGATAAAAAACAAATGAGCCTTGAAGGCATCGAGACCATGCCTCTCGAAACCTTTACAGAGGCTGCCTACCTTAATTATTCCATGGCCGTAATCAGGGATCGTGCCATTCCTCATGTTGCAGACGGTCTGAAGCCGGTGCAGCGCCGGATTATCTATGACATGCACGAGCTTGGACTTTTTCCGACTGTTAAATACAAAAAATCCGCCAGAACGGTAGGTGATGTGCTGGGCAAATATCATCCTCACGGAGATGCTTCCTGTTACGAAGCCATGGTGCTGATGGCTCAGAAATTTACCTACAGGTATCCCCTGGTGGACGGTCAGGGCAACTGGGGGCATCCTGATGATCCAAAATCCTACGCTGCCATGCGTTACACCGAGTCCCGTCTGACGATGTTTTCAGAAGTGCTGCTGTCTGAACTTGATGACGGGGGAACTACTTTTATCCCCAACTTCGACGGCACTCTGAAGGAACCGGAGTTGTTGCCGGCCAGACTTCCTCATATTCTTCTTAACGGAACCTCCGGTGTGGCTGTTGGTATCAAAACCGATATTCCGCCCCATAATGCCAGGGAGATTGCGGAGGCATCCATCTACCTTCTTGATAATCCTGACGCTTCCGTTGCGGATCTGATGAACATTGTCAAGGGGCCTGATTATCCCACAGCGGCTGAAATCATTACCCCTCCTTCCGAACTCCTGAAAATCTATGAGACCGGAAACGGCAGTATCAGAATGCGTTCCGTCTACCATACGGAGAAGGGGTGCATTGTTATTACCGCACTGCCCTACAAGGTATCCGGAGCTGATATTGAAACCAGAATTGCGACTCTCATGAATCAGAAAAAGCTCCCTCTGATTTCAAATATCAGAAATGAAACCAGCAAGGAATGCCGGATTGTTCTGGAACTCAGATCCGGCAGGGTGGATCCTGATGCGGTAATGTCACATCTGTTTGCTCTTAAGAATCTCGATCTGGAATGTTCGTATCAGGTCAATATGAACATGCTGGGACTGAACGGCAATCCGGCTGTTAAATCACTGACTACGATTCTTGCCGAGTGGCTGTCTTTCAGAAGGGATACGGTGGTTCGGGAGTTTAAGTATCGTCTTGACAGGATTAATCAAAGACTGCACCTTCTTGAAGGACTTTTTATAGTTTTTCTCAATATTGACGAGGTAATCCGCATTATCAGGGAGGAGGACAATCCCAAAGAAGTGCTCATGAACCGGTTCGGACTTACCGAGCCTCAGGTTGAATACATTCTCGAGACCAGACTGAGGCAGCTGGCCCGTATCTCCGAGATTAAACTCGGAGAAGAGAAAGCTGCTTTGGAAAAGGAAGCCGGCAATATCAGCGGGATCCTTAATTCTCCGGTAAAGCTTAAGAATTTTCTCAAGAAAAGCATTAAGGAAGCTGCCGACAAATATGGTGATGATCGGATAAGTCCTGTTGTAATGAGGGCGCCCGCCAAGGCCATTCTGGAAAGCGAAATGATACCGGCGGAACCTATGACGGTGGTACTTTCGAAAATGGGATGGGTGCGTGCTGCCAAGGGATATGTGGAAGATATTTCCTCATTTTCTTACAAGCAGGGTGACTGTTTCCTGATGAAGACCTTTGCCAAAAGCAATCAGAATGTGGTCTTTTTATCCAATTCCGGACAGTCCTATTCTCTGCAGGTGAATACTCTTCCTTCGGCCCGCAGCCAGGGGGAGCCTCTGACCAGCCGTTTTTCCATTGTCCAGGGAGACAGCATAGTTGCAGTGCTTTCGGGACTTGATGATGACTATTACGTTGTAGGTACTGATGCCGGCTACGGTTTTGTATGCCAGTATCAGGATCTGATAGGCCGTACTACCAATGGAAAATCTGTGATTTCAGTTTCGGAAGGTGCAAATCTTCTCGCGCCGATGCCGGTAAAGGATGTGGAAAGGTCTCTTTGTCTCATGATATCCAATCAGGGACGGATGCTGATGTTTCTCGTTACGGAGCTTCCGGTGCTCAGCAAGGGCAAGGGCAGCCGTATGATAAACATTTCCCAAAGTAAACTGAAAACCCGTGAGGAATATGTAATTGCTGCATGTGTTCTGGAGCCTGATGATTCAGTGGAAATTCATGCCGGAAAGCGGAAACTGACGGTGAAGCCGGCGGATCTGGACAATTACAAGGGTGAAAGAGGGCGCCGCGGCATTAAGCTGCCCCGGGGACTTCAGAAGGTTACGGAAGTGGTGGTGATCCCCGGGAATCGGGAAACTTCTGCATCTCCGGAGATGGTGCTGCCAGATACCGCCCAGGTTCCGGATTAGCACGCTGTCCCGGAAAACCGTGAAAGTAGGAAATTCGCTATGCTTTTGATTATTCGTATGCTGATCCTCGGGATCATGGGGATTTTATGGCTGATTGCAGGCTGTGCCGTTTGCCTGTGCCGCCCCGGGCATCCTTACAATCTTTATGTTCTGACCCAGATGCTGCGGCTGGTGCAGAAGGTGGTGGGAGTAAAGGTAACTTACCGTTTTGATGTCAAAGAGCTGCGAAGCAGAATGCCGGCTGTATTTGTCGGCAACCATCAGACCAACTGGGATATTGTGACCGTGGCCGATGTTCCCCAGCCGGGGCTGGTTTGTGTCGGCAAGAAAAGTCTTATCTGGGTGCCGGTGTTCGGAATTCTGTTCTATCTTTCAGGAAATATTCTCATAGATCGTACCAATCGTTCCCGTAATGGCGAGGAATTTCTGTCTCTGGTCAGAAGGGTCAGGAAAAAGAATCTTTCACTGTGGATATTCCCGGAAGGACACAGGTCCAAGGGAGCCGGAATGCTTCCGTTCAAGACCGGAGCCGTGCATACGGCAAAGCTTGCCGGAGTGCCGATAATTCCGTTTGTAACTTCGTCGTATTACGGCCAGATTAACCTTAATCGCTGGGATAACGGCGAGATTATTGTTGAGATGCTGCCCCCCAGGGATGTTTCCGGACTGGAAAAGTCTGAAATCAGAACATTTACGAAACAGCTGCGCCAGGACATGATTACCAAAATTATGGAGCTGGACAAGGAGGTGCGGCGTCCTGACGGCTTTGTGCTGCCGGATTACGGTAGTGCAAGCAAAGAAGACGGGGAACCGGATACGATTCCCGATGAAGCGGGATCCATTCGGGGGGAAAGAGACTGATCCGGGGATCAGAAGGGTTAGTTCTTCAGCAGTGCCGCCAGGGGGGCGGGAACTTTTGAGAAGTCCCGGATTTCTATCACCTTGTGATGACTGCATTCGCCGCGGATTATCTGTACCTTCCCCTTTGAGGTTCCGAAAGCCTTTGAAAGGTATTTCTGAAGATACTGATTCGCCTTGCCGTCCACCGGGGGAGCGGTTACGGTTATTTTGATTTCTTCTTCTGTAAACGGAATAACGGAATCCCGGGAGGCCTTCGGGGTAATTACCGCTTTCAGGGTGATTACCGGACCTTTGATTTCAACGGCGCTCATTGGTTAAAAAATCAGTTGCATGGCATAGCTTGTTACCCTTGGCATTACGGTGAAGACCACAAAGCTCATCAGGAGGAATGCCACAATAAACGCCACTGAAAAGAATCCTATCGGCGGGATAAAGCGTTCAAAGGGTTCCGTAACAGGAGAAGTCAGCTTGTTAAACAGATATTTCCATGGGGTCAGCGATGGAGCCGGAATCCAGCTCATAATGGCTCCGATAATCATCATGTAGAACATATACTGGAGTCCCGCCCAAATCAGAAGTACCGGAACCAGCAGCATAAGACGCCAGATCAGGTCAAAGGAAAAAACTCTGAAACCGGTCATGGACCAGTAGACAAAACCTCCCCCGAATATTTCCGCCGCGACGAGCATTACAATCAGGGCTGAAATATTAAGATTCATGACCTTTTTCAGGGGAATAAGTCTGACCGGGGGATCTGTAACCTTTACTATCCAGCGGCAAGCCGGGTGGTAATAGTCGCAGCCGGTGTATTCCATAAGAAACCTTGTGAAAAACACCAGAGCCGGAACAAAGGCCAGTATGAAAGAATAACTCATCTTATCGGTTACCTGTAACGAATATCTCAGATGCAATTTTAGAGAGCGGAGCGGTTTTCGTAAAGTACCAAAAAAAGAACAGAGTCTGAATGAGGTTCAGACTCTGTGCAGTTCCCGGTCAGGGAGCTCCGTCTCTTTCGACTGCTGTATTTATGATCCTGAGAGGCGGAATAAGACGGCGATATCAGAACTGCTTTCCCATTTCCGTAGCCCGGTTTTTGCAGGCATCGAGGGCATCGTTCACAATGGCATTAAGCTCTCTTTCCTGCATTACCCGGATGGCCTCGTAGGTGGTGCCGCCCTTGGAGGTTACTGCTGCTCTGAGTTCGGCCAGGGTCTTGTCCTGATTCCTGATAACCATCTCCGCGGATCCCCGGGCTACCTGCTCCAGAATTATGCGGGATTCTTCTTCGGAAAAGCCGTAAGCTTTGGCTTTTTCGGCCATGCATTCCATAAAGTAGAAGAAATATGCCGGTGCACTGCCTGAAAGTGCGGTGATATCGTCAATGCCGTCTTCCGATTTTACGAAAACAGCCTTGCCCACCGATTCCAGTACCTCTTTTGCATATTCCCGATCTTCGGGAAGCGCTCCTTCGGATGCAAAAAGACCTGCCATGCCGAGGCCGATAAGTGCCGGAGTGTTCGGCATTACCCTGACGATTCTGGAGGCACCGTGCAAAAGGCCGCTGATGCGGGAAATGGTAACTCCGGCCATAATCGAAATAATGAGCCGATCCTTAAAATCGTCAATATCCCGGGCGATACCCGAAAGAACTTCTGCCATCATTTGCGGCTTAACGGCAAAGAGAATCACCTCGGCGTTTTTTACCGCCTCCGTGTTATTGTCGGTGCCGTTGATTCCGAATTTTTCCCGGAGAGCGGCAACCTTGTCGGAAACCGGGTCGGAAACCGTGATGTTATTTGCCGGATATCCACTTTTGCAGAGTCCCTGGATAAGGCTTCCTGCCATGTTTCCCCCGCCGATGAAGGCGATTTTTTTATCAGTATGCATTTCTGGTACCTCAATTCAAATTTAAATGATGTTGCCCGAATCCGATCCGGGCAATCTCCAATTCCTGTTCAGACGTGATACTGTCTGGCCCCGAATATTGCGGTTCCGATGCGAACCTCGGTACTGCCGCAGGCAATGGCTTCGGCCATGTCGTCGGTCATTCCCATGGAAAGCGCCGTGAGCTTTCTGCCCTGTCCGGAGAGTCGGTCGAAGACCTCCCTGAGGGCCCTGAACTGTGGCAGAACCTCGCTTTTGTCGCTGACATTTTCTGCAATTCCCATAAGTCCGGCAACTTTAAGTCTGGGGCAGGACTCGTCGATAAAATCCAGGAGTTCCGGGAGGTCTTCAAAGGAGACTCCTGATTTCTGGGGTTCCCGGCTGATGTTAACCTGGATAAGAACCCGAAGATCCGGCATCAGAGGCGGTCTCTGATCATTGAGTCTTTTGGCGATTCTGGCACGATCCAGACTTTCCACCACATCAAAGTTTTCCGCGATAATCCTGGTTTTGTTGGCCTGTACGGGACCGATGAAATGCCATTCGATATCGGTGATGCCCCGGGATCGGATCTCCGTGATTTTTTCGGCAGCCTCCTGAGCATAGGATTCCCCGAAAAACCGCTGACCTGCCTGATATGCTTCGATAATGTCGCTGACAGGTTTTGTTTTGCTTACTGCCAGAAGAGTGATTTCTTCAGGGGCTCGTTTAACGGATGTAGCAAAATTTTTAATTTGTTCTTTTACGTTTGACAGATTTTCTTGTATCTTTAACATGGGAACAGTACCGCTTTTTTGTGTACTATCATTTTTGGACGATAGAGAATTAACCATGGATATTCTAGATTTACTACTTTACGGTGTAAAGAACAACGCGTCAGACTTACACCTTTCGGCAGGTGTGCCGCCGATGATCCGCGTTGATGGTGATATGCGCAAGCTCAAGACAACCGATAAGCTGACCATGGAAGTCAGGGATATGGAGCCTCTGGACAAGACCACGGTTCATAACCTTGTTTACGATATTATGAATGACCACCAGAGAAAGGAATTCGAAGAGACTCTGGAATGCGACTTTTCCTTTGAAGTGCCGAATCTGGCCCGTTTCCGTGTTAATGTTTTCAATCAGGACCGCGGCATGGCAGTGGTGTTCCGTACCATACCGTCCAAGGTTATTACTCTGGAACAGCTGAACTGTCCTAAGGTTTTTGAAAAGATTGCTTCCGCTCCCCGCGGGCTGGTACTGGTTACCGGACCTACCGGTTCAGGCAAATCCACCACTCTGGCTGCGATGGTGGACTATGTGAATTCCACCCGGCATGACCACATCATTACTATCGAGGATCCTATCGAGTTCGTGCATCACAACAAGCTCTGCATGGTTAACCAGCGAGAGGTGCACCGTGATACCATGTCCTTCTCCAATGCATTGCGTTCCGCACTCCGTGAAGACCCGGACATCATTCTGGTAGGCGAGCTTCGAGACCTGGAGACCGTGCGTCTGGCTCTGACCGCCGCGGAAACCGGTCACCTGGTGTTCGGTACCCTCCATACCAGCTCCGCAGCAAAGACCATCGACCGTATTATCGATGTGTTCCCGGGTGCTGAGAAGGGCATGGTGCGTTCCATGCTTTCAGAATCCCTGAATGCGGTAATTTCCCAGACTCTGCTCAAGAAGAACGGCGGCGGACGTGTGGCGGCACACGAGATCATGATTGGCATTCCGGCTATCAGAAACCTTATTCGCGAAGACAAGGTTGCCCAGATGTACTCCATCATCCAGACCGGAGCCAGCCATGGCATGAGCACATTGGACAGCGCTCTCAGCAAGCTGGTGTCCCGTGGTATAATCAGCATTGCCGAGGCCCGCAGCAAGGCTCACGATCCTAATGCCATCGTGGCCAGCTCCATGGGCGGTTTTTAAGGGAGTTTAAGGATGTATCAGGAACCGTTGAAGATCGATCGCTATCTTCGTTTTATGAATGATAACAACGCGTCAGACCTTTTTCTGACCGTGGGGCTTGAGGCTGCTGTCAAGCTGGACGGCCATCTGACGCCTATCGAGCAGGGAAAGCTGACTCAGGATCAGGTGTCTGACTTTGTAAGAGAAACCATGGTTGATCGTCCGGATCTCCTTAAGGAGTTCAATGATCAGCGCGAGGCCAACTTCGCCATTCAGCGTCCGGACCTGGGGCGTTACCGTGTGAGCTGTTTCTGGCAGCTTTCCTATCCGGGCGTGGTATTCCGCCGCATTGTGGAAAAGATCCCCACCACCGAAGAACTGCATCTCCCTCCCACCTTTACCAAGTGGGTTATGGAAGACCGCGGACTTCTGCTGTTTGTGGGTGCTACCGGTGCCGGTAAGTCTACCACCCAGGCTGCCATGATCGGCTACCGTAACATGAATTCCGACGGTCATATTCTTACCATTGAAGACCCTATCGAATACGTGCACCATCACAAGAGATCCCTGATTACCCAGCGTGAGGTCGGCACTGATACCGTAAGCTTCGATGCCGCTCTGAAATCTGCGTTGCGTCAGGCTCCTGACGTTATCCTCATCGGCGAAATCCGTTCCCGTGAGACCATGGAGTTTGCCCTGTCCTTTGCCGAAACCGGCCACCTGGTACTGGCAACCCTGCATGCCAACAATGCTAACCAGGCAATTGACCGTATTCTCCATCTGGTACCGGAAAGCGCACAGAGACAGATGCTGTTTGACCTTTCGGTGAACATGAGGGCCATTATTGCGCAGCAGCTGATTGAAACCACCACCGGTGGCCGTCGTGCAGCATTCGATATTCTGGTGAATACTCCTACCGTAGCTGATTGTCTCCAGAAGAACGAGCTCTTCAAGCTGAAGGAAATCATGCAGAAGTCTCCGGAAGCCGGCATGACCACCTTCGACCAGAGTCTCTACCATCTCTATCAGCAGGGTATTATCAGCTACAGTGATGCTCTCCACTATGCCGACTCCGAGAACGAGGTACGTCTCATGATCAAGCTGGCCGGAGGCGTCAAGGAATCCGATGTCATGCAGAATGTGGTGTTTGAGTAGCAGGGGGCGGGAAATGCGTTTTTGAGAAACGCGTTCCGTTTCTGTCTGCGCTGGCATTGCAGATATTTCAAAAAAGGGGAGGATTGCGGTCTTTCCCCTTTTTGTTTTTGAAGAAAGGGGGGGGATTTATGGAACGCCGGTTATTCCGGGCCGATAACGGCAGTTTTTCCGGAACGGTATATTTGTCCGTAATTATTGCCGGCCTTATGGTGCTGTTTTTTCTGGCTCTGGCTTTGGGCTCCTCGGGGTTTTTGCTGCCGTGGGATCTCACCGCAGCCCAAAAAGCCATCCTCTGGGAGATAAGACTGCCCCGAACCCTGGCGGCACTTCTGGCCGGCGGCATTCTTGCGGTTTCCGGAGCCTCGTATCAGGGAGTTTTTCAGAATCCTCTGGTGTCCCCGGATCTTCTGGGGGCCTCAGCCGGATCGGTTATCGGTATTATGCTGGGACTTATATGCGGTGCCGGTTTCTGGATGCTGCCCGTAATTTCTTTCGGATCAGGCATGCTGGCCATGCTGCTGGTGATTTCAGTGGCCTTTCTGATAACCAGAAACGGCGGGTTTTCGGCAGTGCTGCTGATCCTGGTCGGAGTGGTGCTGTCGGCGCTGTTTTCGGCGGTGCTGAATTTTTTAAGATACTTTCTTCCGGACGAGAGTTCGATATTCGGAGCCTCATATTACATGATGGGAGCTCTTAACGGGGTCAGTATGCCGGACATGCTGATTCTTACGGTGTTCGGGCTTGTTCCGGTGCTGGGGCTGTGCGCTTTTTCCCGGTCTCTGGATGTGCTGACCCTTCCTCATGAGGTTCTCGAGACTCAGGGGGTTCGGGTAAGGCCGCTTGTTTTTATGATTCTTTTTCTGGCCACCATGGCGTCGTCTGCCACCGTGGCTGTCGGAGGCATCATTGCCTGGGTGTCTCTCATTGTGCCTGGGATTCTGCGGTTTGCCTTTGGAAGAAGCCATGTTTTTCTTTTGCCCTGTGCGTTTTTTACCGGCGCGGCTTTTTTGCTTCTCTGTGACCTGCTGTCTCGGACGCTGATTCCCCATGAAATCCCCATCGGGATTATGACCAGCATTATCGGAGTGCCTTTTTTCCTGGGACTTCTGTATCTCACCCGGAGGAAATATGTCCAGACTGGAGTTTAAGCGACTTGAGCTTATTAACGGAGCAGAAGTCAGCGGCAGTGTTTCTTCGGGAGAATTTCTGGTTATTCTGGGGCGGAACGGTACCGGAAAATCTCTGCTTCTGAAAACGTTAATGGGACTCCTTCCCGCAAAATCCGGGACGATCCTTCTGGACGGCATGCCGCTTGCCGAGGCCAATGCCAGAAGAAGGAAGGCCGGGCATGACGGAACGGGAAGAAATTGGGGAACAGGGGGCTTGTTTGCCTATGTACCGCAGAGCTTTAAGATCGGTTTTCCGCTGACGGTGCAGGAGACTGTGGCTTTAGGCCGGGCCCGGGGACTGTTCGGATTACCGGGCACATCAGACGGAATTGGCTCTGGTATCTCTGGCCCGGGCTCTTATGCAGGGCGGCGGATTTTTGGTGCTTGATGAACCCGAGGCTAATCTGGATGTCAGCAAAAAGGCGGAATTTTACCGGCTTATCCGCAATCTTCTCATTGTCCGGAAGATTGATACGGTGGATAACAGTGTCTGGGAACCGCATGGAGAGCATAACTGTGAACAACTCTGTGAGCATCATGATGATAACTTGCAGAATTCTGTGAATTCTCCTGAAAAATCTGTTAATAAGTCTGTGAACAAAACTGCGGAAAAACCAGCTTCCCGTGTTTCTGACAATGGGGCCGGAGATTTGCCCGGAATTCTGTTTGTAACCCATGATCCCCTGTTTGCTCTTAATCTTAAAGGCTGTTCCGGGCATGTCGGGGCATTTTTAAAGAACGGGGAATTCCGGGAGTATTCGGCAGAGGATCTTAATTCTGAAGTTCTGGAGGATATTTATGCAACTCCGGCGGAGATTAGGGAAAGCCCCTCCGGTATCAGGTATCCGGTATTCAGTGATCTTCTTGGAAGCCTCTTGTGAATTCGTAATAACGGCATGAGTTTGGAATGATTGAGGAATATGAATTTTACAGAGGAGTGGAGAGAGGATGTGGGTATCGATACTTACATGAATGAAAGCCGGGTATTAAGCCGGTGCAAGCTGTGGGATAAAGTAGTAAATAGTTATTAACAGAGATATGCACAGAATGGAAAGATGTTTTCCGGAGAACTTGCGAGATGGGGAGGGGGGGTGGAATAGAGCAGGGATTTAAGACTCGGTTTTGTTTTTCCGGGATTCTTCAGTGTATCGCTGGCAAAAAAAGGCGGCTCCTGAAAGAAGCCGCAAAGTAAATATGTTTGAGAGGAAACATATTTATTCTGTGGAAAGGAACCCTGTTATGAATCAGGAGCTCCAATCGTAAACTGTTAAAAATCCGTCTTTTTATCGATTAGCCGAGTAAGCTCAATGCCACCTGAGGTCTTTGGTTAGCCTGGCTCAGAATGGACTGGGAAGCCTGCTGGATGATGTTCTGCTGAGTCATGGCAGCGGTTTCGGAGGCGAAATCGGTGTCACGGATACGGCTTCTGGCAGCACTGACATTCTCGGCCACGTTGCTCTGATTCCGGATGGTGGATTCGAGGCGGTTCTGCACGGCACCTAGTTCGGCACGCTTGCCATCAATAGTGGAAATAAACTTATCAATATGCTCCAATGTGTTCTGAGCAGTAGCAGCTGTGGATATATCAAACGAAACATTAAAATCATCGCCGCCATTAGCGGTATTCTTTTTCAGAAAAGCATCGTCGCCTTTAAAAGAAGAAGCAGCGCCTAAGCTTTTATAAACGGCTATGTCAGCCACACTGAATCCATAACTTTTGGCGTCCGCGCCAGTACCCACATCAAGTCCGAGCGTTACTGAAATAGTCTGATCATGATCGGCACCTACCTGAAAATCAACCTGAGTTTCTTTACGATTCCTTGTGGCTGAATAAGCTTGGCCCTCTAACGAAGTTGTTGGATTTTCACCTGTTGTTGTCGTAACCTTTGCTGAGTTTTTTCCTATAAGAAGCTTCTGATCTGAGCCCCCAAAAGTGGTGTCTTTGGCAATTCTGTCAATTTCAGAGCACAGGGAATCTACTTCCTGCTGGAGAGCAGTGCGATCCTCACTGGAATTGGTGCCATTGGCAGATTGAAGTGCTAAAGTCCGAATGCGCTGGTACATTGTAGTCATTTCGTCCATGGCACCTTCTGCTGTCTGAGCCATGGAAATACCGTCCTGGGCATTACGGTTGCCCTGATTAAGACCGTTAACCTGGGAGGTAAGACGGTTGGAAATCTGAAGACCTGCGGCGTCGTCCTTTGCACTGTTGATACGAAGACCGGAGGCCAGACGCTTGTAGGAGGTGTCCAGGGAGTTGGTGGAGTTGGCCATCATGCGCTGGGCATTCAGTGATGAGGCGTTGGTGTTTACGTAAAGAGCCATTTTATTTTCCTCTGCGATAGTTGTCCGTTGTTTCAGTTCACTTCAGGAACTTCACTTGTCCTTCTATTTCGCTTAGCGTCAATCATCTCAGTTTCTTTAGAGAATGTAGAAAGGTATTTTTTTTTTTTTGACGTGTGTCTCGAAAATACCCCTGTTTCTACTTTTGTTAGCGTAAAAGTCTCGATAGTTGCCTGAATATAGGGTGTTTGATATTTCCTGATTTTAGGTGATAATGAGTTTTTATAAAAAATACCCCTGAAAAGTTGTGTTAAAAAGGCTCATAGGGTTTTTTGGTAATGCTTGAGATGATGCATTCTAAAAAGTAATTAATCCCTTATGAGATAAGTACCAGAGTCTCTTTGCCAAAGAATGATGACCGCCTGCGGGAATGATGGAAGGAAAGACTTTTGTGCTGGATTTTGAAATGGCAGCAGTGCCGCGGATCATTTTTACAGTCCGCTGAGGTCTGGTGGATTATGATGCAGAGCCAGAATATTTTTTATTTGATAATTTGAAGGAACTGGTGTCTGTGCGATAACCGATTTCTGACAAAGGCTTGGAAATATGTTTTGGATGCTTTTTTGCTGGTTGGGATGGGAATCCGTTTTCGGGAGTGAATTTTCGGGTTGTTGCATAAGAACGTGTGGAGTTACAGGAGAAAGAGTTGTGATGTGCGGGAGTTAACGTTCGGAATCAGCGTGATTGAAAACTACCTGTCCGGGTAATGCTGCCTTTTCAGGATTCTTTACCGCTACTTTTTCCTGCAAGTTTTCCGTCTCGTTTGGGAATCTGGTCTGACAAGCGATTGTCGTCATGCCGGCTCATGCTCTCACAGAATAAAAAACGATGGCCTCCGAATCTGGAGAACATCGTATTAATGTGTGCGATACCGCGGTTGTCAGGAGACCCCCGTTCTACATATTCTCAAAAGGATTCAGAATAGTAGGTCTGTTGTCTTTGGGAGCCTCCGGATGATCAACATTGTAGTGCAGCCCCACGGAGTTCTTGCGCTTCATGGCCGAACGGACAATGAGGTCTGCTACCTGAAGCAGGTTTCTGAGCTCCAGAAGGTTGCTGGTTACCCGGAAGTTCGAGTAGAACTCATGAACTTCGTTCTGGAGAAGCTTGATGCGATGGAGAGCTCTTTCCAGCCTCTTGTCGGTGCGGACAATGCCCACATAGTCCCACATCATAAGCCGGAGCTCGTGCCAGTTGTGCTGGATGACCACTTCCTCGTCTGCATCGGTGACCTGACTGTCATCCCAGTCCGGAACCTCCGGCGGTTCAATGGCAATGGGCAGTCTGGCCAGAATGTCCTCGGCAGCGGCTCTGCCGTAGACCACGCATTCCAGAAGGGAGTTGGAGGCCAGACGGTTGGCTCCGTGAAGACCGGTGTATGAAACTTCCCCCACGGCGTAGAGACATTCGATATCGGTTCTGCCGCGCCGGTCCACCATGACGCCGCCACAGGTAAAGTGTGCAGCCGGTACTATGGGAATCGGTTCCTTTGTCATGTCAATTCCGGCTTTGAGACAGCGTTCGTAGATGGTGGGGAAATGCTTGGTGATGAACTCGGCAGGCTTGTGGCTGATATCAAGGAACATGCAGTCTGCACCGAGCTTCTTCATTTCATGGTCAATGGCCCGGGCTACAATGTCGCGGGGTGCCAGTTCGCCTCTTTCATCATAATCAGGCATGAAGCGGGTGCCGTCAGGTCTCTTTAACAGAGCTCCCTCGCCCCGGAGTGCCTCAGTCAGAAGGAAGTTCCGGTCGTTGGGGTTATAGAGGGTAGTGGGATGGAACTGGTTGAATTCCATATTGGCAACACGGCATCCGGCACGCCAGGCAATGGCTATGCCGTCTCCGGATGACACCTCGGGATTGCAGGTGTACTGGTAAACCTTGGAGGCCCCGCCGGTGCAAAGTGCCACGAATTTGGCCAGAATGGTTTCCACCTGGTTGGTTCTGATGTTAAAAACATATGCTCCCAGCACCCGGTTTCCGGCAAGTCCCAGCTTTTTGGTGGTGATGAGATCAATGGCATTGTAATGATCCAGAAGAACAATATTGGGATCCTGGGCCGCCTGGTTGATCAGTGTGTCCTGAATGGTATGTCCGGTATGATCCTGGGCATGAAAAATCCGGCGATGTGAGTGTCCGCCTTCCCGGTGCAGGTGATAGGGTGACTGCTCGTCGGTTTTGGGTTCTTCCTTTTCATCGAATGGCACGCCCTCCTTAATTAGCCATTCAATGCTGTCATGAGCGTTTTTAAGGGTGAATTCCACAGCACTGCGGTCACAGATTCCCCCACCGGCGATCATGGTGTCCTCAATATGCTCTTCAACCGAATCGTGGTCATCGCAGGTGTTGTACACTCCGGCTATGCCGCCCTGGGCGTAGTTTGTGGAACCGGCGCTGGTGCCGGATTTTGAAAGAACCGTCACATTCGATTTTTTGGCAAGGCACAGCGCCAGGGAAAGACCGGCGGCCCCGCTGCCGATAATCAGAACGTCAGTGTGGTGTACCACATGCCTGTTTGCAGTATTTTCATCCATGATAATAGTCCCGGTTATTACGATGATGTTATTTTACAACGCGGAAATGCAGTTGGCGTGACTTTTGCGATCCCGAGTGGTGATTTCGGGGATCGATGCCTGAGAAAAAGTGAACAATGAAAATGCCGGAAGCAGGGAGAATGGGAATAACGGGAAAGCGTAATGATAAAGAATTGATAAAAGAAACCGAAATCCGGGCAACGGGGCGGAAAGTGCGGCCGAAAAACTCCCCGGAGCTTCCGGGGATTCGGTATCAGTCCGGCTGGTGCCCCAGAAGATGCCCCATGCGAATTTCCTTGGTGTTGAGATAGTCGTTGTTGTACTTGTTTCTGCCAACCTCAAGAGGCACTCTTTCCACCACATTAATGTGGTATTTCTGCATTTCCTCGACCTTTGAAGGATTGTTTGTCAGAAGCTTAATTTCCTTTACCCCCAGTCTTTCAAACATGTCGGCACAGATTTCGTAGCGTCTGGCATCCGGCGGAAAGCCCAGTCTGACGTTGGCGTCCACGGTATCAAGCCCCTTGTCCTCCAGGTGATAGGCCCGGATCTTGTTGAAAAGTCCGATGCCGCGGCCTTCCTGTCTCACATAGAGGATGACGCCTCTTTTTTCGGCGGCGATTTTCTGCATGGCTGCCTTAAGCTGAAATCCGCAGTCGCACTTGAGACTGAACAGCGTGTCCCCCGTGAGACATTCCGAATGTATTCTGGCCAGTACCGGCTCCGGGGATGCGAGATCCCCCATGAAGATGGCGGCATGCTCCTTATGCTGCGAGTCCCGGAAGGCCTTGATGGTGAAAATGCCGTAGGGGGTGGGAAGCTGAGCGGCCTCGGTTTCCTCGATGATGACGGCATTCCCGGCATTCAGGACGGACCTTGTCTGTAATTCTGAATCCATTTCTGACTGTTCTCCTTGAAGCGATGATTATGCACTATCGGAGCATTTTTTACAAATGCAGGACAGAGAAACGGGCAGTAATTATGTATGGGGCAGCGGGAGGATTCCGATTCCGGGGCGGAATTCCGTCCCGTTCGTTTTTGCAGGGATTGCGACGGAAATCCGGAGGCTTGCCGGCACGGCATGCCCCGGAGCACGGTGCTATTTCACCTTTTTCTCGTATCCTTCAAATGTTTTGAACATGATGAAGGGAACTGTACTGGTAATCAGAGGGGAGATCCCTTCGATATGATGCTCCTTTTCGGAATTCATAAGCCTGGTTTTGTAACGGAAATACATTTCCCGAAGCCTCTGGTCCGGATGAACATACCTGTCGGAGTCGCCGCAGATATAGGTTACGAAGGCTTTGGTTTGCTCCGGAGCTGGAAGTTTGAAATCCGGAGCCGCTTTGGAAAGCAGTTCCTCTTCTTTTGCAAGAACGATATCGGCATCCCGGGCTACCTTGAGGGTACTGCAGTTAACAGTGTATGGCAGGGAGTTTTCGAGATTCATCCGGGCCTCCAGAATCAGTCCGGCGATTCCGGAGTTCAGGGCATCTGCCAGGGCTTCGGTATCACGGCCTCTTATAAATTCTCCCAGCCTTGGGAGCGGATTTAATATTCTGTTATTCGTGCCGATGTGAAATCTTTCCGAGGCGATCATTCTGTTCATGGCGGGGAGACTTGTCATTCCGGTTATAACAAACGCCAGAGTAAGTATCGGAATCAGCGCTCCGATTCCGGTCATGGCCTCAACGCTTTTGAATTTAATGATTTTTCCGGATCTGTCGGAATCCGCAAACACGGTGAAGAGGGCCAGACAGAGAGGCAGAATATAGGCTGATTCCAAAGAAGAGTTTATTACGCACGAGATAATGATCGGGAGGAACAGGATGGTCATTCCCAGATTGCAGTAAAGCTTTCTTTTTCCGCTGAGAACTGTCCGCACCATGGCATAGAGAAAGGTGATAACGGCAACCAGGGCCGGGAAGCCGCCTTCGATGGCAAGACGGCGTAAAAGATTGCCTTCACTTTTCGGAGCATAACCAGGATCCGGAAGGTGATTAAACAGCCACTCTGCCTGAATTCTGGAGAAAGTCCCGAAGCCGTGTCCCGAAACGGGAGCGGATTTCATAATGAGGAGTCCTTCGTCGGTTTGAATCGGAGTCCCGGAACTTCCCCCCGAAAGAAAGATGGCGGCTATTATTCCGGCAAATGACAGAGTGATGGTACCGTATATCAGAGCCTTGTCCTTTGATGACAAATCATTTCCGGTTTTTGAAAATGACAGCAGAGCTACCATGGAAACGGCAATCGCAATATTGAAAAGTGTAATATCCCCGATGTATACCAGTGCCGCAAGAACCGCAGTCACCGTTACAACGGTGGTTAACAGTCGCAGAATGTCCAGCTTTTTTGAGGTGATGAGAAGCCAGAGGGCTGTTGCCAGGGAGGTGTCAAGGAATATTCCCAGAATCCAGGGAGATGCAAAGCACCCGGAAACATCCTGACCGCGAATTCCCTGCAGGACTCCGATGGCAGCCTCGATTATTCCTGCTATGGAAATCATACTCAGAATACTGCGAATTCCCGCCGGGGAAAGCCGGAGCTGTCCCATGGCGAATACCAGCAGAGTTGCCAAAGCTCCCCAGATTGCCGGTTCAAAATTCACAAGTCCCTTCTGCCACAGGTGGACAAGAGAGGAGGCCAGAAAGGCCAGGGTTCCCAGTAGCAGAGGAGGAAGCAGTTTTGAGAAATAAACCTCCTTTTCATGCCTTAGGAAAGGAGAAACCATGCCGCATCCGATAATCAGGGAGCCCAGCGCCAGAGTCAGCAGATTTGCGGGATTTCCCATGCCGGAGGCATCTGCCGAAAAACCGATATGCATTGCGACAATGAAGTAGAGACCAAGAATGATTCCCAAAAACGCCTTGACAGTCTTTGCCATTTTTTCCTCCAGAACTACAGGGGTGTATTGTACTTTAAATACAGGTCTTTCACACGCTGATGACGGAGGGAACTGTTCGGTGTTGCCTTATCACAGTGTTCACTGACAGAAGAAGGAGATGTCATTATTGTGTTAGAATATGGCGATCTCCGGATGGGGCGATAAGGCCGGGGTCCGGAATTTCAGACAGTCACCTTTTATTTTTACCTGGTATTGAACTTTTCAGGGATACACACGTCTAACTGTGTGTAGCTGAGTTCCAGACAGTTATGGGAACCATATTTCATGAGCGAGCAGGATGCTGATTTACAGTTGGTAAGACTGGTGCAGCGCGGGAACAGGCAGGCTTTTAATTTGCTGGTGAAAAAATATCAGTACAAGGTTGCCGGAATCGCTCAGAGATTTGCGTCTAATCCTGCAGATGTTCAGGATATATCGCAGGAAAGCTTTATCAAGGCCTACAGGGCCATGGAGAGTTTTCGGGGGGAGAGCGCTTTTTATACCTGGCTCTACCGTATAACTGTCAATACAGCAAAGAATTTCGTTGTAAAAAATGCCGGCAGGGGAATATCCGTTGATGTGGATACTCCCGATATCGAGGCTTACGACGGTTCGGAAAGGCTGCATCAGGGAGACAATCCGGAGAATATTCTGGAGAGTACTGATGTAAAGCGCGTAATTAAGGAGGCTCTTCAGGCTCTTCCCGATGATCTCAGACAGGCGATAACTCTCAGAGAGATTGACGATATGTCATACGATGAGATTGCCGATGTGATGGGATGTCCTGTGGGTACGGTGAAATCCCGAATTTCCAGGGCTCGTGAAATCATCAACAAAAAGCTGACAGATTCCGGGGAAAGGCTCAAGGGCAATGCTTAAGGGTGTGTTTTATGACTAAAGAACAGCAAGAACTTCTTTCGGCTTATTTTGACGGAATGCCGGTGGATGACATGACTCTGGAATGTCTTCTGAGTGACGAGGAAGTCATGAAGGAATTCGCCGCCATGTCGGAAATCCGTGCCGGCATCAGGAACGAAATACCGGAGGGAGTTGATTTTGATGCTCTGTCCGAGGCTGTGGCTCTTGAAGTTTCCCGTGAACCGGCATTGCAGCAGAGGGCTGCCAATGATACGGATGCCGTGCCGCATGATGAGGCTGAAAAAGCTTCCCGGAAGCGTTTCAGCAGAATGTGGCATGATTTGGGACAGATTGCGGTGGCTGCCGGGGTGGCCTGTTTCTGCGTGTTTGGAGTTCAGTTCTGGAACGGCGGCGACAGCTCTTCCGGAAAATTTGCCGAGCAGAGTTATCTGGGGCACCGTCAGAGGGTTACCGCTGCTCCGGTTACGAATACCAGCGTAAGTCCCGTGGTCACGGCGATTCCGGACGGTTCCGGAAAACTGACCGGTTCATACAATACGAAATCCCAGTATTACCGTGAAGCAGGCGAGCTGGAGAAACTCAAGGAAAAGAAGAACCGGGAGCTGAATACTCTGGATGCGATCCTCAACGATCACGAGAGGGTGTTAAGAACTGTCGGTATGTAAGATGACAGGATACAGTCTGTAATGCGGACACTTTTGAAATATTTGGCGGTTCCCCTGCTGGCCGGGATGTCAGTGCTGGCCGCGGCAGGGGATTTTGAATTGTCTGCCGACAGTGCCGGAGGCAGCGAGCTTTTTGCGAATATGCAGAAGGCTTCGGCTTCCAAAAATTACGAACTCCTGTTTACCAGGGTCAGTGCGGGCCAGATAGAGCCGGTATCTTTCTCTCATGGCATTACCGAGGCCGGCAGCATTTCCCACTGGCTGTTTCTTGACGGAGAACCTTCCGGATACTTCACCAAGGGCGATCTTATTGTCTATTTTGCCTATGGCACCGAGCCGTTTGCGGTCAGGAACGCGCTCCTGCCTTCTGTTTTTGTCAGGCTGATGCAGGTTCCGGCCGAGAAAATTCTGAAATCCTACACCCCGTACATTGCCGGAGAAAAGCGCATAGCCGGCCGGTTGTCCCGGGAGATTCGTCTCTCGGCGGTGGATAATTCCCGATACAGCTATATTCTTCATGTTGATTCCAAGACCGATATTCTTCTTGGAGCCGAAGTGGTGTCTCATAACAATAATCTCGTGGAAAGCTTTAACGCCGTGGATCTGGCGGTGCTGGACACTCCCAATGCCAAGGTGCAGAATGTGGAGAACGCCAGTGAATCATTTCCGGTTCCGGTGGAAAACGGCGGAAAACCGGAACGTTTCTCCTGGAATCTTCAGGAAATTCCTTCCGGATTCGAACCGGTGTTTTCTCAGCGTTATGCCCTGGGTGACGGACTGGATATGGTTGAGCATGTGGTGTATTCTGACGGCATCGCGGATTTTTCCGTTTACCGGATTCCCCTGATTGGAAATATGGATTTTCCGGTGGTAAGACAGGGCCGGACGAACCTTTACCGCCATCAGGTTCCGCCTTATGAAATCATAGCGGTGGGAGATCTTCCCCTGGAGGCCGAAAAGAGGATTGCCGAATCCTACCGGGGAGGATAGTTTGTCAAGAAAGCATATGACGGAAACTCTGGCCGTGGTTACGAGTATCTCCCGGGACGGCACTGCTGTTTGCACGCAGGGGGTTAACGGGATTTGCGGTTCCTGTACCGACAGGAGTTCGTCATGCCCCGAGGAAAGCAGCACTCCGTCAAAAGAGCCGGTGGTTTTCAGTGTTCCGAATTCCCTTAACGCCAGGATTAATGATGTTGTTCGCATCGGAGTTCCTGACAGTTCCATCATGATAAGCGCTGTTATCGCCTATCTGGTTCCCCTGCTGGGGCTTATAGCCGGAGCCGCGCTGTTTGAACTGATATTCAAAAACGACTTTGCCGGAATCGGGGGGGCTTTCCTTGGTCTCACATTCGGCTTTTGTCTGGCGGTGATTCTTTCCAGGATATTCGTCAAGACCATCTGGGCTCCCAGGATGGTCGGTATTTTGCCTGCCATTCCGGGGTGCGGCACCGAGCGAAAGTCATAAGATCATCAAAAGATCCGGTGCAATCTGTTATAATCATCACTTGTCTTAGCAAAAACGTATTTTGTGTTCGATTTCTGTTCCTGAAAACATATGAAGAATATTAGAAACTTTTCAATTATTGCCCATATTGATCATGGTAAATCAACTCTTTCCGACCGTCTGATTCAGATGTGTGGCGGGCTTACAGTCCGGGAAATGCAGGAACAGGTTCTGGATTCTATGGATATTGAGAGGGAAAGGGGCATTACCATCAAGGCTCAGGCCGTTACGCTTACTTATAAGGCCCGGGACGGTCAGGAATACGAGCTGAACTTTATTGATACCCCGGGACATGTGGATTTTTCCTACGAGGTATCCCGTTCTCTGGCTGCCTGCGAAGGAGCCCTTTTGGTAGTTGATGCAACCCAGGGTGTCGAGGCGCAGACTTTGGCCAACTGCTATCAGGCAGTGGATCTCAGTCTTGAGGTGCTTCCGGTACTTAACAAAATCGATCTGCCTACTGCCGAACCGGAAAGAGTCTGTGACGAGATTGAAGATATTGTAGGCATAGACGCTGTTGATGCGGTGAGATGCTCCGCCAAAACAGGTGTCGGAGTTGACCTGGTGCTGGAGGAGATTGTTTCAAAAATTCCCGCTCCCCGGGGCAATCCGGACGGCCCGCTCAAGGCTCTTATTATTGATTCCTACTTTGATGACTACATGGGGGTGGTTTCCCTGGTCAGAGTGGTGGACGGCAGTATAAAGGTCGGGGACAAGATAAAGATTATGACCACCGGGGTATCCTGGAATGTGGATCGGGTTGGTATCTATACTCCTAAGAGGGTGGATCGCAAGGAGCTGACCTCCGGGGAAGTGGGCTGGGTAGTCTGCGGTATCAAGACCATTCACGGGGCCCCGGTGGGAGACACCATAACAAATGCCAGGGACGGAGCTTCGGATCCTCTTCCCGGATTCAAGAAGGTAAAGCCGCAGGTTTATGCCGGACTGTTTCCGGTGGCTACCGATGACTATGAAAATTTCCGGGATGCCTTGGACAAGCTGTCATTAAACGATGCCTCGCTGTTTTTTGAGCCCGAAAAGTCAAAGGCCCTGGGGTTCGGATTCCGGTGCGGATTTCTCGGAATGCTTCACATGGAAATCATTCAGGAGCGACTGGAAAGAGAATACAATCTGGATCTCATAACCACGGCTCCTACAGTGGTATATGAAGTGGTTATGACAGACGGTTCTGTACAGATGGTGGATTCTCCGGCCAACCTTCCGGCGGTCAATTCCATTTCGGAAATCCGGGAACCCATTGCGGAGTGCCGGATGCTGATGCCGCAGCAATGTCTGGGCGATGTTATGCAGCTTTGTCAGGAGAAGCGTGGTGTTCAGACAGGGCTGGTTTATCACGGCGCGCAGGTGGCGCTTACCTATGAAATTCCCATGGGTGAAGTGGTGCTGGATTTCTTTGACAGGATGAAATCCGTGTCACGGGGCTATGCCTCGCTGGATTATGGCTTCAAAAGATTTCAGGTGGCCGACATGGTGCGCATGGATATCCTCATTGCCGGAGACCGGGTGGATGCTCTGGCGGTGATTACTCACAAATCAAATGCCATGAATCGCGGCAAGCTCCTGGTGGACAAGATGAAGGAGCTGATTCCCAGACAGATGTTCGATATTGCAATTCAGGCTGCCATCGGAAATCAGATTATTGCCAGAAGTACGGTGAAGGCTCTCAGAAAGGATGTGCTGGCCAAATGCTATGGCGGTGACATTACCAGAAAGAGAAAGCTTCTGGAGAAGCAGAAAGAGGGTAAAAAACGCATGAAAGCCATAGGCCGGGTTCAGGTTCCGCAGTCAGCCTTCCTGGCGATACTGCAGGTGGGCAGCGATTAGGCGCTACTGAGAGGAGATTTCAATGAATACGATTACCCTGGTTCTGGTCGGAGCCACAGCGCTTACCGGGATAATGTGGCTGTTTGACGTATTCTGCTTCAGAAAGCAGAGGAAGGAGGAGCTTAAAAAAGCCGAGGCTGAAGCCAGGGTTCCTCTCACGCGCCGGGAAAAGAATGAAATACTGGAGTCCGGTGGAGTTTGGGGTAATCTGGTAAGCTGCTTTCCGGTGCTTTTGGCGGTGCTTTTGGTAAGATCGTTTCTTTACGAGCCGTTCCGTATTCCGTCCGCTTCCATGATGCCGACTCTGGTGCGCGGCGATTTTATTCTTATTGAAAAGTTTCGCTACGGGCTCCGAAATCCGTTTACCAACAAGGTGCTTTACGCTACCGGAACTCCCGAGAGGGGAGATGTGGTGGTGTTCAAGTATCCGGAGGAGCCATCCATAGACTATATAAAGAGAATTGTCGGCCTTCCCGGGGACCGTATTATGGTCAGCAAGGGGCAGCTGTACATTCAGGAGAAGGGATCCTCAGAATTCAAACCGATAACTTCCAGTCAGCTTCCGGAAAGCGAGCAGCTTTATCTTGAAAGGAATCCGGCTTATCCCAGTGAGGCCGGTATTATGGAGACCGAGGATCTTCTGGGGGTGCGGCATCGGATCATGAGAGATCGCGGAGTGATGTCCCCGGAACCGTTTTTTGATGATGGCGCTTCGAATGTGGTGGGAAATATTCATGGCGAGTGGGTAGTTCCCGAAGGTCAGTATTTTGCCATGGGGGATAATCGCGAACACAGCAGGGACAGCCGTTACTGGGGATTTGTTCCTGATGATTACCTTCTGGGACGGGCTGTGGCGGTGTGGTTCAGCTGCACCATGGACGGCGGCGTAAAGATTGACAGAATAGGTGGCATAAATTAAAAAATGAAAGCATTTCGCAGGGCTGACAGCAGTTTGGAAAAGCTGGGCTGTTATGAAAAAACCATCGGATATGCGTTCAATAACCGTGAATACCTTATTCAGGCTCTGACACACAGAAGTGCAGGGGCGGTGCATTATGAACGTCTGGAATTCCTTGGAGATTCCATTCTCGGGGTTATAATTGCCGATGAGCTTTATCACCGTTTTGCAAAAGTGGGGGAGGGAGATCTCACCAGAATGCGTTCCACTCTGGTTCGGGAATCCTCTCTGGCGGAGATTGCCAGGGGCTTTAACCTCAGCGAGTACATGATAATGGGCCCGGGAGAACTTAAAAGCGGTGGATTTCGCCGGGAATCCATCCTGGCTGATGTGGTGGAGGCCACTCTGGCTGCTGTTTATCTTGATTCCGGTCAGAATTTCGAGCTGGCCAGGGATCTTGTCAGAAAATGGTTTGCCGACAAGCTGAAGGAAATTCATCCCGGATTTGAACAGAAGGATCCCAAGACCCAGCTTCAGGAGTATCTTCAGGGGAGACACCGTCAGCTTCCGGTGTACCGTGTTGTGAGTGTGACCGGTGAGGATCATAACCAGCAGTTTACGGTAAGCCTGGAGTGCAGTCTATCCAAAGAACTTTTTGTAGGATACGGTCCTACCAGGAGAGGTGCCGAACAGTGCGCGGCTCAGAAGGCTCTCGATCTTATCCATGCGCATTCATCCGGAACCCGGGATTAATACAGGATTTTTTATGGAAAACGATAACTCCGGATCAGTAAAGCATTGCGGTTTTGTGGCCATTGTCGGACGACCAAATGCCGGCAAATCCACTCTTATGAATCATATTCTGGGACAGAAGGTGTCTATTACATCCCGTAAACCGCAGACAACCCGAAACAGAATTGTCGGTATTGATACCGAAGGTGATTACCAGACCATCTATGTAGACACTCCGGGACTTCATACCGAAGAAAAGAGAGCCATCAATACTCTGATGAACCGGGCGGCCGAGAGCTCGCTTAGGGATGTGGAGCTGGTATTTTTTGTAGTAGACTGTACCAGGTGGACGCCGGATGACGAGATGGTGCTTGAAAAGCTGAAAAAAATTACTGTTCCGGTGTTTCTGGTTATCAATAAAATAGATGAGGTTCATGATAAACGGGAGCTCCTTCCAATAATCGAAAAGCTGTCGGGACTTATGACATTCAGGGATGTTGTTCCGGTTTCGGCAAAGCAGGGAACCAATGTGGACGAGCTTCGCAGGATTGCCAGGTCCTATCTTCCGGAGGGGGAGTTCTGTTTTCCGGAGGATTATGTTACCGATCGTTCAATGCGGTTTATGGCAGCGGAGGTAATTCGCGAAAAGCTGATGCGTTTTACCGGGCAGGAGCTGCCATACAGCGTCGCCGTTGAGATTGAGCAGTATGTTGTCAAAAAGAATGGCGGAGTTTCCGTATCTGCGGTCATTCTGGTGGAAAGAGACGGCCAGAAGAAAATGATTATCGGAACCGGCGGAGAAAAACTGAAGACCATCGGTACCGAAGCCAGAAAGGATTTGGAGAAAATGCTCGGGAATAAGGTTTATCTTGAGCTGTGGGTTAAGGTCAGGAACGGGTGGTCTGATGATGCCAGAGCGCTTCGTTCTTTAGGATATATGGATTTTGAAAGTTAGTAAATGTACAGTAAAGCAAATCAAAAAAGCACCGTGGGGTTTGTGCTCCATGCTGTGCCGTATCAGGAGAATTCTCTTCTGGTGGATGCCATTACCGCCGATTACGGAAGAGTGTCGTTTGTCGCCAGAGGTGCCAGAAGCAAGAGAAGCAGCCTTAAGGCCGCATTGCAGGTATTTGTGCCGCTGAAGCTTACCCTGGGAGGCATGGATAAATCCCTGAAAAACCTGGTGCGTTGCGAGGTCAGCGGCCGGCAGTTTCAGTATGTTCCTCCGGTGTTGTTTTCTGCTCTGTATGCAAATGAGCTCATTGCGGCACTGTACAGGATTGAGGATAACAGTCAGATCCTGTTTGCTGCCTATCTTGACGTTCTGACGCATCTTGAGGAGGGGTATCCGGAATCCTGGACTTTAAGACAGTTTGAGCTGGTGCTTCTGGAGGAACTGGGATACGGTATTGATCTCAGCTTTGACTGCTCCTCCGGAACTCCGATAATGCCGAGAAAGTGGTATGTCTACCAGAGCGGGGCAGGCTTTAAGGAAATCCTGTCTGACATGATTGGCGGCATTTCCATGAATGATGCCTATAACGGAGCTGACATCATTGCGCTCAGAACCGGGGAGAACCTGTCTTCTCATGCCATGCAGGCCATGAAGAATCTGATAAAGAAGAATCTGGATATCCTGCTGGACGGAAAGGTGCTGTACAGCAGGGAGCTTTACCGGGATTATCTCAACGTCGGAAAGAGCATCCCCGCATTGCCTGAAAAGGACGCTGCCGAATCTTCGGATGAACGCAGGTCTGTAACTGATAATGGTTCCTCAGATGGGGGGCATGACAATGCCGGGGCTGGTACTGGTTCTGATGAGACTGCCGAGGTGTCGGGATGCAGTGCCTCTGATGGAAGCGTGCTGCCGGAACCCGAAAAAGAGACTCCGGAAGCTTCGGATTCCGGTACGGAACGGGACAGCGCTCCGGTTCCGGAATTTTCTGACAACGCCAATTCCCCAAAGCCGTGTCATGAATCGGAGGAGGAGTCCCCTGACCAGGAAAGGGATGAGAATTTTGATCTGTAATCGGAAATCCGGAGCAGGATGCTGACGATCTCAGGACGGAGGTGGTTTGTCATCTCCGTTTGTTTTTTCAAGAATAATGACAAAGCTTCTGATACTGGCTCTTAACTCAGTATTTTCAGCCATTCCGGACTTTCTTTTTCAATACGATCCAGATTGTCATCCAGTTCAAGGAGCTCCGGCTCGCATTCCTCCTGGCTTCCGGTTTCCCGAAGAACCGATTCAATGGTGTTACACAGTTTTTTGATTCCAGGCATGCCGCTGTATACGGCAGAACCGGCAAATTTATGAATAATCCGGGCCAGTTCCTCAGGAGAGATTTCCTCGCGGTGCTGCATTCTGTCTCGGAATTCCGGCAGGGATTCCAGGAGCATGGTCAGCATTTCCCGGGCCAGATCCTTTTTATTAGCAGAAACCTTCAGGGCATCCCGGAGTGTCCAGACGGAGTTTTCAGTGTTTGCCTCCGGGAATTCCGGCGTTGTCGGAGGCTGTTCGGATATGGTATCGGAGATTCCCGGCTGCCGGGGGGCGCAGTATTTATAGACGAGGCTGCGGAGAGAATCTTCATCCAGAGGTTTTGAAAGCACGTCATTCATTCCTTCCGCAATAAAGCGTTCCTGTTCTTTTTGCACTACCAGGGCGGTAACCGCCACAATCGGAGTTTTCTGATTCGGAGTTGTTTCCCGAATGGTTTTCATGGTTTCCAAACCGTCCATTCGCGGCATCTGGATATCCATGAAGATCAGGTCGAATTCCGTGTGAAGACATAGTTCTGCTGCCTCTTCGCCGCTTTCGGCGGTATAGATGTTGGCGGCCATTTCCGACAGCAGGGTCTTTATAAGGAGCAGATTGGCCCGGTTGTCGTCAACTGCCAGGATGGTTGCCGGAAGAAGGTGGCGGCGTTCGGCAATGCTCAGGTCATTGCTTTGATCCAGGAGACTTGCGCTGGCGTTTTTGCCGGCATATGCATAATCGGAATCCCGGTTTGCCCAGGAATAAACTCCGACCGTGACTTCCGGATTCTGTGAAGAACCTTCTTCGGGAATGCCCTGAAGCGCATCAAGCAGGTTTTCCGGAATAACAGGCTTTGAGATAACCGAAACTTTGGGAGACAGTCTGCGCAGCTTCTGTTTTATCATTTCGTCCATGGTATTGACTGCGATAACCACCCGATCCAGCTTTTTGAGGGAAAGCCCCATAAAGTCTGCGTAGAAATGATTGTAATCAAAATTCTTGCTGAGCCCGATAAGAAGATATCGGTATTCGTCACGATCCGGCAGGGAACTTACCGGGGTAATCCGGGCCAGGGAAATTACATTGAGATGCCAGTCCTCTAGGAGTTTTTTGATGGATTCCCGAACCCAGGTGTTGGCTTCCACCAGCACTACCTGCCGGTGTTTCAGGGTATCCAGCTGTCTGGGTACCGGCAGACTGGACAGCTCTCCTTTTTTGAGCTCCAGATTGAATGAAAAGGTGGTTCCCTTGCCCTTGGACGAGGAAACGCTGATATGGCCGTGCATTTCCTCAATAAGGTGTTTGGTGATTACCAGACCGAGACCGGTGCCGCCATATTTTCTGGCAATTGAGGCATCGGCCTGATTGAATGCCGAAAACAGCTTGGTCTGCTGAGCCTCGGTAATCCCGATGCCGGTATCTCTGACCTCGCACCTGATCCAGCAGGTTCCGGCGGTGTTTTTTCTGGAGCTGTCTGATTCGATGACCAGCGCAACATTTCCGGTTTTGGTGAATTTTACGGCATTTCCAATAAGGTTTGTCAGAATCTGTCCTATCCTGAGGGGATCTCCCATCAGATTGTCAGGGACGGATTTGTCGATGGTGACTGTGAGTTCCAGGCCTGCTTCGTGAGCTGAAGGGGTGATAATGCGGATAACCTCATAGGAGATTTTTTTGAGGGAGATGGGGATTTCCTCGAGTGTAAGCTTTCCTGATTCCAGCTTGGTATAGTCAAGAATATTGTTCACAATACTGAGCAGGTTTCGGGCGCATCCTTCGATTGTGGTCAAATATTCGGTCTGGGTATTGGTAACAGCCTGTTTTTCCAGCTGTTTTGCGAATCCGATGATGCCGTTAAGTGGAGTCCGGAGCTCGTGAGACATATTGGCCAGGAATTCCGATTTGGCGCGGGTTGCCATAGTGGCATCGGAATTGGCTTTTTTCAGGGCTTCGTTCTGTTCCTCAAAGCGATCCAGGGTTTTTCGAAGATCGTTAGTGGCGGTATCGACGCTGTACTGCATTTCATTTCTGAATTCCTGCATGGCGCTGGTCATGGTGTTAATTGATGAGCGCAGGCGTTCCAGTTCTCCCAGCATGGTGCCATCGACCTTTACGTTAACATTGCCTTCCCTTATGGCATAAATAGTGGCGCTGAGCTTGTTGATCGGGTCAACTATGACGCTGTTAAGATTTATTCCGAACAGCAGAGCCACCAGGATACCGGTAAGAATAAGGCAGACGGTAATGATGAGGTCGGTATGCGATTTTATGACGGCGCTTTCCGAAAGAATGTAGATGCTGACATATCCGGCCAGCGGACGGGGGTAGTTTATCTGGGGATCTGCAATATCGGCATTCTTGTTGACTTTTGCCGTATCCTCGGAGATTTCGTTATCGTACAGAGTCATAAGACTGGCTTCATCATAGGCATATATCGGCATTCTCATGATGAACCCGTCATCCCGGTATTCCACGGTGTTAATTGTGGATATGTAGGGCTTGTCCTCAGATTCGAGTTTAAGATAATGCATGTCAGGTGAAATGTTGGAGGTTGCCAGCATTTTATTGTGCCGATCATAGACTGATACTGCCAGAATTTTTGCGGTGTTCTGTCTGAAGGCTTCGTTTATAAGTCCCTGAACCAGAGGAAGATTTTTCTGATGGATGGCAAAACTCAGGTTGGTGCTGAGGGGGTAGATGATTTGCTCCCCTTCCCTGACAAGACGATCATAGGTATTGAGATAACTGGTGATGGTAAAAAAAGTGGCAAGTCCGATACCCACCAGAAATACCGGAAGAATGGAGAACAACAGAATTCTTGTGCGGAGACCGTGTCTGTTCATGGAAACCTTCAGTAGGGACAGTACGCAGAGATTTTACTGTATTGCTCTGCTGCAAATCTGTAGTGATTGACAGCAGAGCGTACTGTATAATCTGTGAAAATTCAAAACTTATGCAATTTTATCAGTAATAGAGTTAATTTAGCCATTGGCGGAACAAAAAACGGTTTTGTCTTTGGTTCCTTGTCCCAATCACTACCGGAAGGTTTTTATTTATGGTCAAGTTTTATAAGCCTGAAGCAAAGAAAGTGTCTCCGAAGCATTTTTCAGTTGTGATTTCTGATGTTGATATTAAAGGAAAGGGTATTGGCAAAAAGGATGATGTTACCTGGTTTGTTTCGGGAGCGCTTCCCGGAGAGGAGGTCGTGGTCAGGGAGATATCCAGAAAGGGCAATATCGGGGAAGCGGAACTTATCAGCATTCTGACCAGAGCCCCTGACAGGCAGCAGCCGGCCTGCCGGTATTATGAAAAATGCGGCGGTTGCAGTCTTCAGCATATGTCTGCTTCGCAGGAGCTTTCCTGCAAGGTTAACGGTATCAGGAGGCTGATGAACAAGGTATTCCGGCTGGACATTCCGGAGCCGGACAGGGTTGAAGGAAGTGCTAAATATGGATATCGGAGATCTCTCCGGCTTTCGGTTCAGGGGGATCGCCGGGAGATTCACATGGGATTTCGTCAGGAGAAGAACAGCCGGATTGTTGAAATTGAGGAGTGTCCGGTACTCAAAGAAGAACTGTCACGGCTTATCGTCCCCCTTAGGGAAACTCTTTTGCGGCTGTCCAACTTCAAGCTTATCGGACATCTGGAGCTGGTGTCGGGAGATAACGGTGCAGCACTTCTGGTGAGAACCATTAATGTTCTTCCGGAAGTAGATGAGGAAGTATTCCGTGATTTTGGAAACCGGGAAAAGGTTGCCGTGTATCTTCAGATTCGTCATGAAAAGGGGCGCGAGGAGCTTTTTCAGAGAGAGGAGCTTAAAGCTCTTAATCCGGAAATTCCGGAAGGAGGCCGGCTTTGGTATAACGATGCCGGAGTGAAGGTTTTCTTTACTCCCGGGGACTTTATTCAGATTAATGCCGAGATGAATGCCCGGATGATAGCTGCCGTTACCGATTATCTGGAACCGACTTCCGATGACGAGATATGGGATTTGTTCTCGGGAGCCGGGAATTTCGCGCTGGCTCTGGCCGGAAAAGTTAAGCATGTTTACGGGGTGGAGGTTGTTAAAAACATGGTTTCCGAAGCCCGGTTGAATGCGGAGACCCTGGGGATATCGAATGCAGAATTTATTCTTCAGGATTTGTCTGATGATTTTGCCAAGACCGTCTGGGCTAAAAGTCAGGTTAACAAAGTGCTGCTGGACCCGGGGCGTCAGGGGGCTGACATGGTGATGCAGCATCTTATCAGAAAGAAGGTTCCCAAAGTGGTATATGTTTCGTGCAATCCTCTGACCATGATTCGAGACTTAAAGCCTCTTCTTGATAATGGCTACATATTTGAAAGGTGGAGTGCCTTCAATATGTTTCCCAATACCGAGCATGTTGAGACCGTAGTTTTACTATCAAGGGCAAAATAGAACGGCTCGGAAAGCCCCTGAAATCAAAGGGGTTGCGGAGTTCGGAGCTTTTTTAGGCATGACGGTAAAACCGGATTTATGCTGTATGTAAGAACATATCAAGGGCGGGAGATACAGCATAGTTGTGGCTACTATTTTGATATTTTGTGGCTAAAAGCAGGGTTGTGGATAGCGTTTTGATGTCATAATGGCTCGTAATCGATAGTGTATTGAAAGCAACCTTTCATCTAATGTTACTCTGAACGGATAGGTTCTGAGTGTTCTAACATCGAATTAAATGTTTCATTCCGTATCGTATTCTTGAGTGATATCAGTTTTGGATTTTCTACGACAATACAGCTTTTTGTTAACTAAATGATGGTGTAAATGTTGTTTTGTGGGGGGATTATAACTATTTTGGAACGGAATACGAGATGATGAAATGTTAATGTCTCCTAAAGAGCAGAACAAGGAAGAAAAGTTTTGCATAATAAAACTCAACTATTGATTAAAATTTGTTACACGATTTGTGAGCCGATGTGCAACTGATATTCGTGGCTGTGAACGGTAAGGGGTTAGAAAAATTTCATACAGTTTTTTATGCCGTATCCGAACACTAATGAAATAATGTTTATTTCATTACCATAGAAGTTAATTAAAGATAAATGTGATCAAAGGAAAATAGGAATGATAACCGGAAGTTTAAAGAATAAAATAAACAGCATATGGCAGGACTTCTATAATGAAAATATGGCGCAGACATCAGAAATAGTGAACCAGCTTACCACGCTTATGTTTATTAAAATGCTTGATGATAAGCAAAACGCAGTGGAGGCACAAGCCGCAAAACTCCAAATTGCTCCTCGTGACAGTGAGTTAACATTCAAGAGAGGAATTTATAAGTATATTGAGTCTGATAACGATCGTGAACGTGTTGTATTTGAAATTCCGTATGAAGATCTTCGTTGGAAAAATTTTAAAAACCTGAATGGCAAAGAATTAGCCAACCGTATTAAAGAACTACGTGATTCCATTCATCAAAGACCCTAACAATAAGGCAATTGGTCAGTTTGGTGTATATGCAAAGAAGTATACATTTGGATTTGATGATAAAGAGCGCTTACTTACTTCTGTTGTTGATAAACTCTCTGATGACGAAATGAATTTCACTAAAACAGATCTCATGGGTGATGTTTATGAGTATATGTGTGGAAGTGGGGGATCCGGACAGTTCAGAACATCTAGACACATCATTGACATGGCTGTAAATATGATGAAACCTAAATTGGGGGAGAAAATTATTAGTTTGGTAAATGGTCTGAAACATTCACAATTTTCATGATAAGTCCCCAATTTTTTTAGGATAAGTGTCATTACTCATGAAGCTCTAATAACGAAATAATCACTCCAAACAGCATTTGCGAATGAAAAATCCGTTCGGATATTCAATTTTTTAATATAATCGATATTTAAAACAGTATTGTTGCTTTTTGCTAACCTCCTGACAAATATTTTTAGAATAACGGAAAACAGGGCTTCAGCCATTGATTTATAAGGATTTGAGGGCAAAATACTACCTCTTGAGGTTAGAAACGTGAGAAACCATTGATTTTTAAGGATTTTTTGTGGCGCGTTGAAAATTTATCCCTTAAAATACAAATA
>CACYPY010000005.1 GCA_902776415.1 uncultured Ruminobacter sp. | reverse complement strand
GTCTATACCAACAGGAAAATCAGATAAAATAAGGGGTTGAAAGGGGTTTTTGGTGATGTAGAACTAGATGTAGTTACCAGAAACTACAGGGAATTTGGGCTTAATCATAGTTCGTTCATTTGCACGAAATCCCTGAACCGGATGTGGCGTACAGTGCTGGTGCTGAAATCAATATCGTCATTCGTGATAACAATTTTCTGACAGGAGTTGTCCAGTTTGGCAAAAGCCCCGAATTCCCGTTCATAGGCTTTTTCTTCAGCTACAGAGTAGGCAATCTGGATATAGTATTGCTTATTACCCTTATTAGCTACGAAATCTATTTCATGAGCCCCGTCATGATATACCTGAAGGTTGTATCCCATATAAAGGAGTTCGTTATAAACGACGTTCTCAAAATTGTGGGTGATATCATACCGGTTGTTAATAACACGGATTGAATTCAGGGCGACGTCTTCATCGTAAACTTTTAAATAGTATTCCAGCTCTCGTTTGGATTTGGCTGAATATTTTTTTACGGTGTCTATAGCATATGCTTCTTCCAGATATCCGATGTATTTGGTAATTGTTGTGACAGTGCACGGAAGACCTGTGCCTTTCATATATTTTTCCACGGATCTGGCAGAGATGATTCTGCCGTTTGACAGGAACACAAAGTTAGCCAATCGTTTGAAGACCTCGGTTTTTCTGATTCTGTAGCGGTTAATGATATCGTTGAGAATAATGGTTTCATTAAGCTCATTCAGATAGATTCTCTGTCCGTTCTCGCTGCTGTATTCGACTCGCTTCGGGAAGCCGCCCCAGATAATGTAATCGATGAGACTGATGTTTCTGCCAAGTTCTTTCCCGTACGCGGCAAGTTCTTTGTACACGAACGGCCTGATCCGAAAAGGTACGTATCTTCCGGAAAGTTCTTTTGTAAATTCCCTGGATAAAAGTCTGGAATTTGAACCGCTGATAAAGACAGAGCAGTTTCTGATCCGGAGTGTACGGCACGCCCCTGCCCATCCCTCCACTCTCTGAACCTCATCAAGAAATACATAACATAATGATTCTTTCCGATGGATGTCAATATAGTTCAGCAGTGACAATTCGTCCGGAATGGCATTTAAAACGGCAGTATCTTCAAAATCAAGGAAAATGATATTGTCTGACCGTTCCCTGATCTCTTCAAGTATTTGTTTCAGAATCACCGATTTTCCACACCGGCGAATACCGGTAATAACCTTGATCAGATCCCCGTCATAAAATTCCCGGATAGGTTCCATATACTTTTCGCGTGTGATCATCTCATATGCTTCCTGGAAAATGCTCTGGACTCTATTGGACGTTTTAACGCAAAATACAGATTTTGTCCATTACTACTGGACAATTTGCTTAATAACCGAAAAATTGTCCAGTAGGATTTGGAATTTTTACAGGGAGTGCCGGGTTGTCAGCCATGGAAATTTTGCAACGGTGCAGGCATGCTTGCGGTGCTGCAACATACCGGTATTCTGCTTCATCTGAATAATTCCGGCGCTATCTCGCAACATCCTCGATCCGCACATCAAAGGTCCGGGTGCCGTTATCGACAAACGAAAGTCTTTTCGTGATGCCCCGCGGTGCATCTCCTTCATGATGGGACACAAACAGAATCTGGGTATCGCCGTTCTGCATCAGGAATTCCACAAAGCGTCTTACCAGTTCCCGGCTTAGTCCGTCAAGTCCCTGCAAAGGTTCATCCAGAATCAGCAGAGGCGGCTGCTTTACCAGGGCCCTTATGATGAGAAGGAGCCTCTGCTGCCCGAAGGACAGGGATCTGAAGCTGGCGTTTTCAGAGGCGGACAGCCCCAGAATGCGAAGCCACTGCCGGGCCAGGGAGATTTTTTCATCTCCGGGCTGTTCATAAAGACCGATGGTGTCGAAGTAGCCCGAAAGAATCACGTTGATCACCGGAGAACTGATCCGGTAGTCCAGATGAAATGAGGGGCTGACATATCCGATGTGCTTCTTGATATCCCAGATGCTTTCTCCGGAGCCTCGTTTAATGCCGAACAGCGTGATGTCGTTACAGTAGCTCTGCGGATTGTCCCCGGTGACCAGGGACAGCAGAGTGGATTTCCCCGAGCCGTTGGGGCCGGTGATTTCCCAGTGTTCGTAGGGATTCACCGTCCAGTTTATACGGTTCAGAATAACATGATCCCCGTAGGCCACGGTGACGTCATTCATGATGATCAGGGGCTTTGAGCGATCCAGAGGATCCGCGCAGTCCTGCGGCACCCGGGGCAGGGCGCAGATTTTGGGGAGCTTTTCATAATGGGTTAGCTGCTGCACCGCACTGTCGTTCAGCACCTCGTCCCGTTCTCCGAAACGTGCCAGATCCCGGCTCATGATAAGTCCGAGATATTCCGAGGCCGGGGAGATCTCCTCAAAGCGGTTGGTATTCACGATTACCGAGGTTCCTGCCCGGAAAATGGCGACAAGAAGCTCCTGAAGCTCTTTCCGGGCCATGGCATCCAGTCCGTCGAAGGGAGAATCCAGCATGACGATGTCCGGCTTTTTGAGCAGGGCTTCGATAATGAGCACCTTGCGGCCTTCCCCGGAGGACAGCTTGTGATAGGAGCGATTCAGGGCATAGGAGAAATTCAGAATGTCGCAGAGGCGGCGGATTTCCTCCTGATCACCGGAGACGGTCTCGAACATTTCCCGGGGGGTATATCCGGTTTCGTCCCGGGGATCGTCGCTGTTTCTTCTTTCAAAATCCTGCTCCATCAGTCTTATCTGCTTTTCGAAGGAGATGACGCTGAGACTGAGCCTGTCAGGGCAGGTACCGTTCAGCAAGGTGAGTTCTCCCTCCAGAGCCCGGGTCATGAGAGTCTTTCCGCTGCCGTTGGCCCCCACGAAGGTGGCGAAGAAATGATCGGGCAGTGTAAGCTTTTTGATGGTAAAGAATACCTGGCGATCAGGCGTGTTATAGGTGCATTCCTTCCACTGATACATTGAACAAATCCCCGTATTTTCAAGAACGGCGATATTATAGTACCTTAGCGGGAGAAGGGATACCGCCAGGCGAAATTCCGGTCATAAGGAGCCGGAATGCCGGCATTTCCGCCGGACTCCGGACTTCCGGATTCCGAGTCTCCGTCGCTTTCTGCGGGAATGTCGTCCGCAGGCAGCGGCTTCTGGCCGTTTTCCAGCATCTGCGCTTCCTTGGGATCAATGTTCTTGTCACCGATACGGATGGCGTCTCCCAGAAAACGGGGCTTGCTGTTCCAGACGTAAAGATCCAGGACACATCTTATCCTGGCGAAGAATTCCCGGATATCGGTGGTGAAAATGTTGTCGGTGCTGCTTTCCGCATTGAAACCGATGGCGTTAATGCCGTGCTGCCGGGCAATGAAGATGGCTCTTTCGTTCTGAAAATCCTGGCTTATTACGGTGATGTTCTTCTGACGGAAAATCCGCTGAATTCTGACCACGCTGTCCAGGGTTCTGAATCCGGCATAATCCAGGTAAATCCGATCCTGCGGTACCCCCTTGGCGATGAGCGCCTTCCTCATCTGGCGGGGTTCGTTGTAGTTCCGGTGCGAATTGTCGCCGGAGACCACAATGTAGCTGATTTTGCCGGCATGATAGAGATCGCTGGCCGCATCTATTCGGGCAGTCCAGAAGCCGTTAATGCCGCCGTGCACCAGATATTTGGAGGTGCCCAGCACCAATCCGGTGCGGTTATAGGGAATGCTGTCGATTTCGTGAAGATCGTAGGTGTAGCTGGACATGCAGGAGATCCGTACTACCAGAGTCAGGAGCACCGCGCAGAGCAACAGAAAAACCACGGTAAAGCAGTAAAGCACGATGTGGAGAAATCCGGAGAATTCGTTTTTAAATACCGACATCGCGCCTCCATGCTACCAATGCCATCATGACGCCATGAATTAAAGAACGTGCACTACCAGAGGAACCTTGGCTCCTTCGCGGTAAACGGTGTTCATCATATCCTCGCTGGGCACCTCCACGGTGACATTGAGGGTGAGATACCGGCCGTTTTTGCTTATTCTGCCGGGAGCGATTTCCGCCGGAATCAGCCGGAGATTTTCCGTAAAGAAGATTCGCACGTTGTCATGAAGCTCGCCGGAATTTTCTCCGATAAATCTGAATTTCACGGAGCAGGGGAATTTCAAAACCTCTCCGAATGCTGCTGCGATCATACTCTGCTCCCTAAAACCAGCCGCTGACTGCCATGTACATCTGATCCCACATCCGGGACATGAAGCCGCCTTCGGCAACGTCGTTTAAGGCCACCAGCGGAATTTCGTAAATTGCCTTGCCGTCCAGGGAGAACGTCAGGGTTCCCATGACCTGTCCTTTGGTAATCGGAGCCTTAAGGGGGGATTCCTTCATTACATAGGTGGCCTTGATGCGGCTTTCGCTTTCCAGGGGAACTGCGAAGGACACATCATGGAGAGTTCCCAAAGGCACCTCACTCAGGTCCCCGAGACGCACCTCCTTTTTCAGCAGCACCTGGCCTTTGGCAAGCGGGGTGTAGGGTTCGTAGAATCTGAGGCCGTACCTGAGGAGCGCCAGGGAATTGGCCGCCCGGGACTTTTCGGAAACGTCGCCGATTATTACGGAAATCAGGCGCATGCCGTTCTTGTCGTTCACTGCAGAAGCCACCAGATTGTAGCCCACCTGGCTGATATGGCCGGTTTTGATGCCGTCCACATTGATGGAGGTGTCCCATAGCAGGCGGTTTCTGTTGATCTGCTTGATGCCGTTGAAGGTGAATTCCTTCTGGGAGTAGATCTTGTACTCCTCCGGAAGATCCTTGATAAGGGCCCGTCCCAGCACTGCCATGTCGTAGGCGGTGGAATAGTGTTTTTCGTTATAGAGACCGTGGGAATTCACAAAATTGGATCCCCGAAGACCGATGCGCTTGCCCCATTCGTTCATGAGGGAGGCGAAGGAGCTTTCGCTGCCGGCAATATATTCGGCCATGGCGATGCAGGCATCGTTGCCGGACTGAATGATAATGCCCTTGTTCAGGAGATCCACCGGAACGGTTTTGCCGATTTCCAGGAACATCTTGGAGGAATCTCCCAGGTTTTTGCTCCAGGCGTTTTCGCTGATGGACACCCTGTCATCCGGATGAATGCGTCCGAGCTTCAGCTCCTGTCCGATCACATAGGAGGTCATCATCTTGGTAAGGGATGCCGGATCGATGCGTTCGTTATAGTGCTCTCCGAACAGCACCCTGCCGGAGGTGTAGTCCATCAGGAGGTAGGCCCGCACGTCGGGATGCGGGGGATCCGGGATTTTCTGGGCGGGGGAGGGCGGCGGGAGGGTGCTTTCCACAGGTGCCGCGGTGCCGGGAGCGGCCACGCAGGTACCGGTTATTGTACCGGTGATCAGCAAGGTGCCGAGAATTCTCTTTATCATGGGTGACTCCAGTGTTCCCGTGTAATGAATTTTGCCGGAAGCGGGATAATGCCTGCGACTTTCATCCGGCTGTGAAATATGCGTTTTTATAACCCAAATCCCTGATTTTAGCAAGGACGTCCGCGGCCTCTTTTTCGGTAAGAGGGCCCACCTTGATGCGGTAGGTGCTTCCGGTTTTCTCCACCCGGGAATCCTTGCCGGTGGCACGGGTTACCTTTTCGGAAATCTCCCGGGCTCTCTCCGGATCCCCGGTGGCAAAAACCTGAATGTACGGTTTAAAGCCGTTCATTTCGGCCTCGCTGGTCTGGTTGGCTATCTTTCCGGGATTAATGTACTCCACCCGCACCTTCCCGGTTCCGGGCCCGATAATGCCGATTTTTGCTGCGGCCCCCCGGGAAAGATCCAGAATCCGGCTGCCGTGGAACGGCCCCCGATCGTTCACCCTGACAATAACGGCTTTGCCGTTGCCGAGATTGGTAACCTTGAGAAAGCAGGGCAGCGGGAGGTTCTTGTGAGCGGCGGTAAAGCCGTTCATGTTGTAGTGCTCGCCGTTGGAGGTCTTCTGGCCGTGAAAGCCCGGACCGTACCAGGAGGCCATCCCGTCCTCGGTGTAGCTCTCCAGATTCCGCCAGACCTGAAATTTCTGGCCGAATACCGTATAGTCCTTGTTTCCTCTTTTGCTGAAAGGTTCCCGGGTGATTTTGGCCCCGGTGATTCCGGTGAGATCCGGAGTTCTTTCCTGCGGCTTCGGGCAACGGTTTCCGGCTCCGGTGCCGTAAATGCATCCGGAGGGGGCCTTTTCGCCGGATTCGGTTACCGGAACATGGGACGACGAGCTGCAGCCGAAGAGAGTCAGGACTGTCAGAAGCAGAAAACCGGTACAGCTGATTATTTTCATGATGCGTTTTTAATTTCAGAGTTTGACACGGGGCATCCTTTGCAGTACTGCGGCACAGCCACATTGCGCTGCCGTGCCGTCCGGATACCGATTCCCGAAATCCGGGGAATCATTTCATTTCCTGCCGTGATTCGGCTTTCCGCTGCGGGATGGGGCCGGTTTCGGAGCGGGCTTCGGTGCAGGCTTTCTGACGTCCCGGGGTTTCCCGGGAGCCTGATGCCGATCCTTGCCTTCGGGTTTCACAGGAGTTTCGCTCAGGGCCTTCTTACGGTTCAGATAGCTGTCCCGGATCATCTGGCTCAGCTGGTAAACGCTCATGGCGTACAGCGGACTGCGGTTATAGGTAGTGATGACCCGGAAATTATGGAAGGCCAGATGCCAGCTGTAGCCGTGCTCTTCCTCAAAACGGAGCAGCTTGATGGGCATGGAGTCCTTGAAGCGTTCCGGAACGTAAACTCCGTGAGCTCTGAGCTCTCCCGCCGTCCGGGTGTCCTTCATGGTTTCCGTCAGCATGAGTGCGGCGGTATCGGGATTTTTTACGGTGGTGGGAACCGTTACCTCCCAGTTCTTCTTCCAGCCGTGATCCTGAAAATAGTAGGCCACACTGCCGATAATGTCCCATTTGTTTTTGAAGAGATCCGTATGGCCGTCCCCGTTGAAGTCCACGCCCCAGGTGAGATAGCTGGTGGGCATGAACTGTCCCATGCCCATGGCTCCGGCGTAGGATCCTTTGATATCCCCGTATTTCCAGCCCTGCTTGTTTGCCAGCTCCACGAATCTGGCGAATTCTCCGCTGAAGTAGGCGGCGCGTTTCGGATATCTGAAACCCAGAGTGTAGAGGGCGTCCAGAACCCGGAAATTCCCCATGTTCTTGCCGTAGAAGGTTTCCACGCCGATAATGGCCACCACGATTTCCGGATTTACCTGAAACCTTTCCGCGGCCCGGTCGATAATGGCCTCGTTTTTAATCCAAAAATCCACCCCCTCGTTGATGCGGGCAGGAACGATGAAGTTTTTGCGGTAGATGTACCACGGCTTGGCCTCGTAGGGCCGATCCATGGTGCTCAGAATTTTAGGCAGCAGTTTCGCCTCTTCCGCAGCATAAGTGAGATCCTGCACCGAAACCTGATGCTTCGATGCCAGATCGGCAATAAGAGCCCGATCCTCGGGAGTCAGAGGTTCTGCCAGTGCCGTATGAGCCAGCAGCAGGAAAGCCAGTCCAAGTAATTTTTTCAAGATATTCTCCCAGTCAAGTCTGTTTTTGTCGGTTAAAAGTATTTCAGATGTCCGGATAGCTTTTGCGTTCCTTATGGGTGTGAATGGCCATAATTATACCGAAACCCGCGGACAGGGTAACCATGGAGGTACCGCCGTAGCTGATAAGGGGCAGGGGGACTCCCACCACCGGCAGAATTCCCGACACCATTCCGATATTCACGAATATATAGAAGAAGAATGTCAGGGAAAGCGCCCCTCCCAAAAGTCTTGAGAAGGTATTGTCGGCCCGCAGGGAAATATATAGACATCTGGAAATAATGTAAAGGTAAATGCTCATGAGAATTCCGAATCCGATGAGTCCGAACTCTTCGCTGAACACGGCAAAAATAAAGTCCGTATGCGGCTCCGGCAGAAAATCCAGCTGGGACTGGGTGCCGTGCAGCCATCCCTTGCCGTAAACCCCTCCGGATCCGATGGCGATTTTTGACTGAATAATGTGATAGCCGGTATTCCGGGGATCGCTTTCCGGATTAAGAAACGTCATGATGCGCTGCTTCTGATAGTCATGCATCACGAAGTTCCACATGATCGGGAAGAGAGAACCTGCCAGAATCAGTCCGGCCACTATCCACCAGATGCTGATGCCTCCCAGAAAGATCACGAACATGCCGGCCGAGGATACCAGAATGGCCGTTCCCAGATCCGGCTGCTTGGCAATGAGCACCGTGGGGATGGCGATGATAATGAGTGCGGTCACCACTTTCATGAAGCGCGGCGGGAGACTGTGTTTTCCGATCAGGGCCGCCACGGTAATTGGCATGACGATCTTCAGAAATTCCGAGGGCTGGATACGCATGAAGCCTATATTGAGCCAGCGCTGCGCCCCCTTGCTGATTTCCCCGAAAAACATTACCGCCAGAAGCATGGCAAGACAGATTCCGAACAAAAGCCAGCTCAGGCGCTCAAACACCCGGGGGTTTATCTGGGCGATCAGGATCATCAGTATAAAGCTGAGACCGGTGCGCACCAGCTGTCTCAGGAGCATTTCGTAATGCTGTCCCGATGCACTGTACAGCACAATGAGACTCAGTCCCAGGGCTGCCAGAAGACCGCCCATGAGCGGCATGTCGATATGAGCCCGGTGTCTCAGGGGAACCCTGGCGACATCAAAGGGACTTTCGGATTCCTTGAGGTTAGCCATTATCTTTTTTTGATCTCCTTCTGTCTCTCCTGATCCTCCAGATCCTCCTCGGCCCGGTACTGTTCCTTGAGGGCGGCAAGCTCGTCCGCGGTGCAGCCGGTGCCTTTAATGCGGAAATACTCATCCAGCATGGCCCGGGCGGTGGGAGCTGCGACCTTGCCGGCTCCGCCCATGTTTTCGACGATTACCGCCACCAGCACTTCGGGATCCTCCTTGTTGGCAAAGGCCACAAAAAGTCCGTTGTCCCGGTGCGTTTCCTTAAGAGCGCTGGCATTGTATCTGGCATCCTGCTTGATTCCCACAATCTGGGCGGTGCCGGACTTGCCGCAGACCGTGTACGGCGTGTGGGCAAAGGCTTTTCTGCCGGTGCCCTCGGGACCGTTTATCACCAGACACATGCCGGTTCTGGCATATTCCCAGTATTTATTGTCGTGCACCGGGAGCGCAATGGCGGTGTCAGGACCTATGTAGGTGCTGGGACCTACTCCGGTGGGGTCGCTGGCGAAACGCAAAAGGTGCGGTCTTACATTTCTCCCGTTCTGGGTCAGAATGGCATGAGCCCGGGCCAGCTGCAGCAGCGTCGAGGTCCAGTAGCCCTGACCGATGCCGATGGATACGGTGTCTCCCGGAACCCAGTCTCTTTTGAAGCGTTTCTTTTTCCAGCTCTTCGACGGCATGTTTCCCAGGGATTCCTCGTAAATGTCAATGCCGGTGCGCTTTCCCATGCCGAATTCGCTCATATAGCGATTAATACGGTCAATTCCGGCCCGGAAGGCCAGATCGTAGAAAAAGGTATCCGCGGAGATTTCCACTGCCCGGAAGATGTCCATCCAGCCGTGTCCCCATTTTCTCCAGTCCCGGAATTTGTGGGTGGATCCGGGAAGCTGAAAAAACGGTCCCCCGAAATATCTGGTGGAGGTGCTGATGAGTTCCTCGTTGAGTCCCATGATAATCATCAGCGGCTTTACCGTGGAGGCCGGGGAATAGCCGCCCTGGGTTACCCGGTTTATGAGCGGCCGGTCGGGATTGTTGATGAGATCCCGGTACTCCCGGGATTTGATGCCTCTGACAAAGGGGTTCGGATCGTAGGTGGGGGAGGAGAACATCGCCAGGATTTCACCGTTCCGGGGGTTCATCATCACCACGGCGCCTCTTTTCCGGTACAGGAGATGCTGGGCCTTGAGCTGCAGTCTGGCATCAAGGGTCAGGGTAATGTCATTGCCCGGTGTGGGGGACACCAGATTCAGCGTCCGGATTTCCCGGCTGCGGCTGTCCACCTCCACCTCCCGGTATCCGGAAATGCCGTGCAGGAGATCCTCATAGTACTTTTCGATGCCCTGTTTTCCGATGTCGTTGGTGGCGGCGTAGTTGTTAAGCTTTCCTCCGGCCTCCAGCCGATCCAGGTCCTCCTGGTTGATGCGGGCCACGTAGCCGATGGTGTGAGTGAAGGTTTCGGAATAGGGGTAGTAGCGTTTTAGTTTGGCTTCGATCCGGGCTCCCGGGAAGCGGTATTTGTTGACTGCAAAGAGAGCTACCTGAAGTTCGGTCAGGTTTTCGGCAATGGTTACCGGCAGAAAACGCCGCTGAAAGCGGGAACGTTCCATAATCCTGGAGATATCGTCGCTGTCAATTTCCAGCTTCAGGAGCTCTCTCAGATCCTCAATGTCCTTCTGAAGCTCCTGAGAATTTTCAGGAATGATTTCCAGGCTGAACAGCGGGCGGTTGTCGGCGAGAATGATATGATTGCGGTCATAGATAAGTCCCCGGGAGGGGGCCTGGGGTACCAGCTTGATGCGGTTATCATTGGCTCTGGTCTGATATTTGCTGTAGCAGTAGACCTGAAGGTATATGAGATTCCCGAGAAGCACCAGCGACAGCAGGATCATGAACAGGAATGCCACAACAAGTCTTTTTTTGAAAAGCCGGCGTTCAAAATCGTTGTTGCGGGGCTGTCTTTGGGGGCGGGATCTCAGAAAAAACATGCTTTATTCTCGGTGGTAGGGGAGATTCGCGGTAATGCTCCAGGCCCGGTAGAGACTTTCCGCCATGACGATCCTGACCAGGGGGTGCGGCATGGTGAGACGGGAAAGGGACCAGCTTTTTTCGGCGGCCCTTTTGCATTCGGGAGAAAGCCCTTCCGGTCCGCCGATCAGGATTGCCACGTCCCTGCCGCTCATTTTCCAGGAGCGCACCTCCTCGGCCAGCTCCGGAGTGGAGTACATTTTTCCGGGGATGTCCAGGGTTACAATCAGGGCTCCTTTGGGAACCTGAGCCAGCATCAGCCGGCCCTCCTGGGCGGTGAGCTTCTCCACATCGGCATTTTTGCCCCGGTGTCCCATGGGGATTTCCACAAGCTCCAGGGACATTTCCCGGGGGAAACGCTTCTGGTATTCCTGAAAGCCCATGGTTACAAAGGCCGGCATCCTGTTGCCCACGGCAATGACGAGAATTCTCATACGCCGTAAAGCTGTTCCAGCTGGTAGTTTTCCCGGGCTGCCGGGATCATGATGTGCAGCACCACGCTTCCGGCGTCCATCAGTACCCAGTCGCCCTTGCGTTCCCCTTCGATTCCGAAGATCGGAATTTTACGGGACTTGAGGGCCCGGGAGACCCTGTCCGCAATGGCCGCGGTATGCTTTACCGAGGTGCCGGAGCAGATCATCATGACATCCGCCACGTCGGAACGGCCGTTCATGTCGATGGATACCAAATCCCGTCCCTTGATGTCCAGGACGGCATTTTCAATTTCCTTTACGATTTCCTGCGTGTTCAACGTAATTGTTTCCCTGATAGTTGTGGTCATGGAGGGGACTGATTTCAAAAGATTCCGGCTTCGATATTGCCGTTGCCGTCAGCCTTGGTGAACAGAGCTGCAACGAATGATATTATCATCCATAAGAACGAAATTATTATCGGAAATACAAGGAGTACGGCACTTAAACTGATAAGAGCCATTAAAACACCGGCAATAGGTCTTCTGGCATAAAACTTGTGGATTCCGAGAGCGCCCAGGAAAAAAGTCAGTACCAGATAGATTACCTTGTTGACGGTATGGGCTCCGATTTCCGGGGTGCCGTTTCTTTTAATAATTTCGTCATTCATATGAATCAGAGTCTCCTGCTTCGGTTGTTAGGCAATAATATTGGGTAAGTTGTGAAAAACGCTGAACGGAGCAACCGAACATCTGTTTCACGGGGATTGCGTGGAAGAACTCCATGAAACGGGCTGGCTATTCCGGCTGTATATTGTATCGCAAACCGTGATTCTCTTCTAAAAAAGTTAAGATTTTCCGGGAGTTGCGGGTTCCCAGGGGAGGTCTCCGGCTGCCTGGCGGCTTTTCAGAATTTCGCCTATTCTGGGCAGTGCTGCCGGAGCCAGAAATTTTGAGGCCTCCGCAAGATTACCGGTTCGGAGCAGATTTCTGATGCGGGTGGCGCTGATATCCGTTTCCGGTGTGTCCAGAAAGAAGATCTGACCGGAAGGTGCCGTTACGGCATTGTCCGGAGCCCGGTACTTTTCATAGATGGCGCGGAGTTCCGGAGGAAGTGTTTCCGGGTTCAGATCGTATCCCGGTCTTTTAAGCACTGCAAGATTTCCGGATTCGGGAATTTTCGGGCCGTTCTTCCAGGTGTGCAGGTACAGAAAGGAATCCATTCCGATGATGAATACCGGAGCCGTATCAGGATCCTGGGCTCTGAGTTCCCGGAGCAGGCTGTATGTCGGGGTATAAACCCCGCGGCGGATCTCCCGATCCGAAACCTCCACCCCCGGCATTCCGGACACCGAGAGCCGGCAGATCTCCAGCCTTTCCTCTCCGGACAGCACCGGCTGTTCCCGGTAGTAGGGAACGAAATTTGGTTCCACCACGGCCCGATCCAGACTGAGAGCCTTCATGCTTTCCCGCAGGATCAGAAGATGTCCCAGATGAAAGGGGTCAAAGGTACCCCCGAGTATTCCAAGCTTAATCATTGGCATTGAGCCTTATTTTTGAGGGGCAGCTCCGGGCCGCCGCGGTTTCCCGGATCAGCATCATTGCGGAACGCTCGTCAAAGTTTCGCACGGCGAGGTCCGCCCGGCACAGAAGATCCATAAGATGCCGGAGCACCGGAAGAGCCAGTCCCTGCGCCGCCTTCTGATAGACGGTCCTTTTTTGCGGCAGAAACTTCAGAATCCGGTGAGCCTCGAAAAAGGTGTTCAGAGGCTGTCCCCGATCCATCAGGGTTCTCAGACGGTAGAGGTCCTGCAGAGCCTGACCAAACTGTCCGATGATTTCCATGGCGGTGGTTCCCTCCTGCCGCAGTGAATCTATCATTACCAGACGTCTTTCGATGGTCATGGAGGGATTTATCAGGGCATCCTGAAGATCGTATACGGAAAAGTGGTTCTCCGGGCTGATATGGCGGCGGATTTCATCTGCCGGGACAAAGCCCTTAAGGCCGGAAAGGGCGATCTTTTCCAGGGTCTGCACCATGGCAAACATGTTTCCCTGGTAGGCGGACAGAATCAGCGCCGTGCCCTGGGAATCCAGGGAAAGACCGAAGGCGGCGGCCCGATCGCTGATGAATTTCTGATACTCATAGTCCTTCAGGGGATAAAAGCTTACGGCCAGACCTTTGGCCGCCAGCTTCCCGAATGGTTTGGATGCTGCCAGATCCGCCTTGGAGAGCCTGGGAGTGTTGATAATCACCAGAAGGGAGGGGTTCAGGCATCTTTCCAGAATTGCCAGAGCTTCCCGGAGGGCCTTGCTTTTGGTGAGGGCCGGGACGTTCAGCACTACCAGGGAGTTTTCGGCAAAGAGCCCGGGACTGCCGCAGGAATCCTCCAGAAGCTCCAGATCAATACTGTCGGTGCTGAAACTGTTGTAGTTATAGCTGGCAAAGCCGGTGCTTTTTGCAAAATTCACGATAAACCTGCCGGCGTCTTCATGCCAGAAGGGTTCGTCGCTGGCAATGATGTACAGAGGCGAAAGCCCGTGCTCCCTGAGGTGCTGTTCCAGTTTGTTTCCGTAGATCTGCATATGATGTTCCTGCCGGGAGTTACGGGATATCCGGAGAATTTTCAGGTTTCCGGCTGAAATTCTGCATTTCGGGCATTCCGGATGCCTCCTCCAGGCTCAGTTCCCGGGGATTTTCGGAGGTGGGGTCGAATACTGCCCGAATCCCCTCTTCGGATTTGTCCGGGCCGGCGCTCCTGTCCGTGATTTTCGGGAGTGCCTCCCAGGCATTGCCAAGCCGGATCATTACCATGGCGGCATGATTCCGGGCAGATTCCTCCAGGATAACGCTTTTTTCCGCATCGGTGGAGATGGTGACACCGGAGCGATTCAGGAAGGAGCGGTTCAGGGTATTCACAATGGGGTAGGGCCGGTGTCCCTTTACAAACAGATTGCAGGCCACTGTTGTTTTATAGGTGTATTCCAGATTCTGGGCATTTCCGGCCACGGAAAGAACCTTGCTGTTACCGATCAGGCGACCGCAGGACAGTACCGGGACGGGACCGTTCAGATAGGCACTGTAGCTCTCGCTTACGGGCGTTACCTTAATGCCGCTCAGCAGGAGCTGTTCCTCCAGCAGTTTATAGAAAAGATCGTTGTCGTCTCCCGCAAAAATCAGTTCCGGACACCGGGCGGACAGCTTTGCGTCCGATGGCAGATGAAACCCGCACCCGGATATCATGACGAGAACAGGCGGAATTACTGACAGAAAAAAACGGAGCCGGAAAAGCCCTTTAAGCGGGGAACTGCGATGTCGGAAGATTTTCATATGGGTACCCGTTTACCGGAACAAACCGGAAAAAGCCGGAGAAATATCCCCGGCTGTGCTTTTGTATCAAGGATTTATGGCGAGGGACCGGTTTAGACCGCTACGATGTTAACCAGCTTGTCCTTTACATATATTACCTTTTTAACAGACTTTCCGTCAGTGAACTTCTTAACTGTTTCGTCAGAGAGAGCCTGGTTTTTGATATCCTCTTCGGGAGTATCGGCGGCCACCGTGATCCGGTTTCTGACCTTGCCGTTTACCTGTACCACAATGAGCCGGCTGTCCTGAACCAGGGCTGCGGAATCGGCCTCGGGCCAGGAGGCGCTGTCCACCGGATCCTGATGTCCCAGATCCTGCCAGAGAGCGAAGGAGGTATGCGGAATAACGGGATCCAGCATTACCACCACCTTGTCGTAAGCCTCGTAAGCCAGGGAAACCGCGGTTTTGCGGGAGAGATCCAGCCGGGGCAGCCTGTTAAGGAATTCCATGATGGCGGCGATGGCGGTGTTGAAGGTCTGTCTTCTGCCGATATCGTCAGTAACCTTGGCAATGGTCCTGTTAAGTTCTCTTCTGATTTCCTTTTCGACAGGATCCAGATCCTCCGGGCGATACGGCTCGGGACGTTCGTGTTCCAAAAGGGCCTGGACACTGTTCCAGAGCTTCTTTATAAAGCGCTGCGCTCCCTCAACCCCGGATTCCTTCCATTCCAGGGTCAACTCGGCCGGAGAGGCGAACATCATAAAGAGACGGACGGTATCGGCACCGTAGCGATCCACCATTTCCTGAGGATCAATGCCGTTGTTCTTGGATTTGCTCATCTTGGTCATGCCGGCATGGGTGAGCTCGTGGCCGTCCCGATCCCGGGCGGCGGTGATATTTCCCCGGGCATCCTTGTCGCAGATGGCCTCAAGAGGGCTGACCCAGACCTTTGAACCGTTTTCGGTCTTGTAGTAGAAGGCGTCGGCCAGCACCATGCCCTGACAGAGCAGTCTGGTGAACGGTTCGTCGCAGTTAACCATGCCGGCATCCCGGAGCAGCTTGTGGAAGAAGCGGGCATAGAGGAGGTGCATGCAGGCGTGCTCGATGCCCCCGATATACTGATCTACCGGGAGCCAGAAGCCGGTGGCCCTGCTGTCAAGCATGCCTTCCGAGTAATTGTTGCAGCAGTAGCGGGCATAGTACCAGGAGGATTCCATGAAGGTGTCGAAGGTGTCGGTTTCCCGGAGTCCCTCCTGACCATCAACGGTAACCTTTGCCCATTCCGGATCGGCTTTGATGGGGCTTACGATGCCGTCCATGGTTACGTCCTCGGGAAGCAGTACCGGGAATTCCTGAGCCGGGATCACGCTGCCGTCCGGAAGGTTGATCATCGGTATCGGAGCACCCCAGTAGCGCTGTCTTGACACGCCCCAGTCTCTGAGCCGGTAGTTAACGGTGCGCTGCCCCATGCCGATGCTTTCCAGCTTTGCGGCGATGGCGTCAAAGGCTCCCCTGAAATCCAGACCGTCAAACTCGCCGCTGTTAAAGGTGATGCCCTTTTCGGTATAGGCGGCTTCCGAAACGTCAGGCGCTTCCTGATCCTCCGGACGGATAACCGGAATAATGTCAAGGCCGTACTTCTTTGCGAATTCATAATCGCGCTGGTCGTGAGCCGGTACCGACATCACGGCGCCGGTGCCGTAGTCCATGATGACGAAATTGGCCACCATGATGGGCACTTTTCTGCCATTCAGAGGATGAATGGCATAGAAACCGGTGGCCATGCCCTTCTTCTCCATTCTGGCAATGTCGGCCTCGGCGATTTTAAGATTGCGGCATTCCTGAATGAAATCGGCAATGGCGGGGTTTACCCTGGCGGCTTCCCGGGCCAGGGGGTGCATGGCGGCAATGGCCACATAGGTAACGCCCATAAAGGTATCGGGTCTTGTGGTATAGACCTCAAGAATCTCGTCTCTGCCGTCCACCTTCAGTTTGATGTTAAGACCTTCGGATTTTCCGATCCAGTTCCGCTGCATGGTTTTGACGGTTTCCGGCCACCCCGGCAGATTGTCAAGATCGTTCAGAAGCTCCTCGGCATAGGCGGTGATCTTCAGGAACCACTGCGGTACCTCCTTGATTTCCACCGGACAGTCGCAGCGCCAGCAGCGGCCCTCCTGAACCTGCTCGTTGGCCAGAACGGTCTGATCGTTGGGACACCAGTTGACGGTGGAGGTCTTCTTGTACACCAGTCCCTTTTTGTAAAGTTCGGTGAAGAACTTCTGTTCCCACTTGTAGTATTCCGGGCGGCAGGTGGCGATTTCCCGATCCCAGTCGAAGGAGAAGCCCAGAATCTTGAGCTGGTTCTTCATGTAATCGATGTTGGAATAGGTCCATTTGGCCGGGGCGGTTTTGTTCTTGACAGCGGCGTTTTCGGCAGGGAGTCCGAAGGCGTCCCAGCCGATGGGCTGCATGACCTCCTTGCCGTTAAGTCTCTGAAAGCGGGATATCACGTCGCCGATGGTGTAGTTGCGGACATGCCCCATGTGAAGTCTCCCGGAGGGGTAGGGGAACATGGACAGACAGTAGAATTTTTCTCTGCCGGTATCCATGGAGGCGCTGAAGGTCTTGTGCTGCGCCCAGTATTCCTGAACCTTCGGTTCCAGCTCGTGAGGATTGTATTGCTTGAGAATGACTGTCATATGATGTGGCCTTTAGATATTGTCCGGAACTCCCGGGAGAGCCCCGCAAATAAAGTGTTGTCAGGTTTCCGATTTCCTGAGCCCCGGTTTTTCGGAGCATCGCGGGCTGCGTAAGCCGCAGGGTGCGCTGCCCCTTGAAGATTCAGTGTGAGTATATATATTTGAGGTCGGAACTGCAAGATTAATCACAAAATCGGCAGGCGGCGGATACCGGATATATGTCATTATTGTCCGATGCCGCTATTTTTGGAAATGATGCACATGTGCCATAAATCGGGAAAAATTTTGAATTCGTGATACCAAAATTCTGCCTGTCACGGGCAGGGCCCGGGAAGCAGAGTATTTTTCTTCAAGGAGTGTGGGCGGGGATGGGGTGATGTGGCTTTTTCGGTAAAAAATCAGAAGCTTACCACCGCAAATCAAGATATTGTAAAGGGTGGCGGCAGTTTTGACGCAGTGTGAACAAGTACCCTTCCGGTCTTTTTTAATCGCCGTTTTTAAGTCAAAATCCTGCAGGATCTGTATAATGTGGGGTGTTTTAACGAGGATGGACCGATGAAGTTTTTTTCTGTTATTTGTCTTGGCGTCATGGCTCTGGCTCTGAATGCCCATGCCGTAACCTACAGGGTTCCCGAGAACGGCAGCCGGCTGGTGGGAGAGCTCAGGATTGTCAAAGTCCCGGGCGGAAACGTTTCTCTTGAGGCCATTGCGGCCGATTATCAGATGGGCTTCAGCAACATGCTGGAGGCCAATCCCAGGGTTGATCCCTATTCGCCGCGTCCGGGAACCAACATTGTTATCCCGCAGCAGCTGATTCTTCCGGATACCGTCCATGAGGGGATTATCATCAATTCTCCGGAGATGCGGCTTTATTACTATCATGGCGGATATGTGGACGTTCTTCCTATTGGCATCGGTCAGCTGGGCAAGGATACTCCCGCCGGCTGGGTGACAAAGGTGGAGCGCAAGAAGGACGGGCCCACCTGGACTCCCACCGCCGCCACCCGCAAGGAATATGCTGACAAGGGCGAGTATCTTCCTGCGGTGGTTCCGGCCGGCCCCGACAATCCCATGGGGCTTTATGCGCTGTATGTGGGGCGCCTGTTCGCCATTCACGGTACCAACGCCAATTTCGGAATCGGCCTTCGGGTCAGTCACGGCTGTGTACGTCTCCGGGATCCGGATATCAAGTATCTTTTTGAAAACGTGCCGGTGGGTACCAGGGTGGAGTTTATAAACGAACCGGTGAAGGTTACCCGGGAACCTGACGGCGGCATTTATGCCGAAATCCATCAGCCACTGTCCACAACCTTCGAGCAGATTAATTCCGACAACTATTCTCCCATTGTTCTAAAACCGAAAATCCGGGAATTCTTTCAGAATAACGAAGTAAATACCGCCATTCTGGATCAGGAATTTAATGAGAGAAGCGGCATTCCGGTGATGCTGAACCCGGTGGATTTCTGACGGAAGAGTGCCGGATACGACCTTGCTGTCAATAAATCAGGTTAATAACATGCTGTGCATAAGCTGTTATTAACTTATGCATAAGCTTGTTTATAACCCCCGCGTCCCATATTCTGCGGGGTTTTTCATTTCAGGAGAGTTATTTTGTCATCGGGTCCGGAAGTCTGATGTTTCTGAAGGAGACTCTGGTTATTCCTCCGGGAAGCTTTTTGGTATCCGCCACATCTCCAGAAAACTGATAGGGAAACACTTTTGCCGGATTTGCCGTTTCGCTGAAGTAAAGCACGGTGTTCATGACCGGAGTGCCGGCTTCCGTCCGGGAGCATTTTCGATCCCGGAGACATTTTCTTTCACGGATGCCCTGACTCATGAGGTATCCCCAGAGGGCATGCTCCGATGAGTGCATGCCGTTCCTCCAGAGATGCTGCTTCCGCCCGAAACGCAATTCGCCGTATTTTCTGTCGGTGTATTTATTAAGCCACAGCCGGAGCTGTTCCTGAATTTCGTATTCTCCTTCCAGATTCAGGGTGAGGGCCGCCTGATCCAGTTCGGCGTAGACCCACCAGCTGGCACCGCTGTTCCGGGAATTCTCGTACCATTCCCTTCCGTCCGGAGTGGCAGCCCGGTTCACCGTGGCCAGCATGCCCCGGAGGGCCTGTTCCCGGATATCCCGGTCTCCCAGGCGGGAGGCGGCCAGAAGCTCCATGGTAAAACCCTTTACGGTGTGTCCGTAGTCGGAATGTCTGGCGTTGTCTCCGGAGCATTCCGGTCTTTCCAGGCACCCCCGGAAGCAGAGACCGTCTTCACTGAGATAATGCCGGTTCATGCTTTTCAGAGCGGCGGTGATGTCGTCGCTGAAGGCCGGTATTTCCGATTCCGGCACCAGTCTCCAGACCAGCAGCATGTAGGCGTTGAGCTGATCCAGAACAGCCACCAGCTCCTTCTGATCGGCTTTGTCGCTGGCGCTGTTCTCCAGCACCCACTTCATAAGCTGCGTTTCCCGATCGTAATAGTTATCGAAGATATAGCGTTCCGTTCGGACAATGGTGTCAATGACCCGGGGATCATGGGTAAGATAGGCGTTCATGGCCAGTCCCACCAGGGCATAGGAGAGGTCCTGGGCGTTCCTTTGCTTTCTGGCAGGGCCCCCGTGTCCTGAACTGTCAATGACGGTGTAGAATACTCCGTCGGGATCCCGGGCATATTCCAGAAGGTAACGCACCCCGGCCTGATGAAGTCTGAGACATTCGGGATTTCCGGTGAGATTGAACAGGGCGCCGTAGGCAAAGGTCTGCCGGGACATCATTCTCACAAAATCCAGTCTGAAGATTTCCGGCATCTTTGCATCACCCTTCGGAGGAGCTTCATCAGGACAGACAAAATGCTCCGGAGTTATCAGGCTGCCGTCATTGCAGCGCCAGGTGGGGAATTTTCCTGCGGGGGTTCCGAAGGCTGTGGGATTAAGCCAGTATTTTTCCAGAATTCCGGCATGATCCAGCCATTCTTCATATGCCGGAATATAGCTTTTTCCGGCAGCAGGAGACTTTTCTGCGGGAGTCCCGGCTGCTGAGAATCCCGGCACTGCCAGGAGCATGGCAAATGCCAGTGCGGTAAGTTTGTCTGAAAATTTCATGCTGTTCATGCTGCCTCCTGCAGGTGTCCCGGTTGGCGGGAAAAGGCGGAATTCTGTCCATGTTACGCAGTTCAGGGATCGGGTGCGCCGTCCGGAGAAATACAGAAGAGGGCTCCGGGAATGACACAGGTAAGTTGTAGCACGAAAACTCCGAAAGGCGGAAGAGCCGGAAGCGGTATTTACGATCCGGAAGCTGTTTTCCTTCGAAACAGAAGGACTGAACAGTCCGGAGTTTTTGCCGGAAATAAAAAATCCGGCATTTTTCAATACCGGCACGAGAGGAAAATAAACTGAACGGGGAAGTCCTTGAAATTATTCCTGTATGTCCTTCCCACAATCTTTTAGCAGTATTCGCCGCTCACGTAGCTGAAATAGTAGGCGCGGGTTACCGGAGCCAGGCGATTTTCTGCAACGTATCTGTTAAACAATCTTCTCATTTTGCTTGCCTCTTTAATTTATCAGGTGTCAGATTAACAACGGTTCCCGAATTACTTTACATAGCTGAAATAGTAGGCACGGGTTACCGGGGCCAGATGGCTGCCTGCAACGTGTTTGTTAAACAATCTCTTCATTTTGCTTACCTCGTATTTTCTCTTAAGGCATTGACCGGATATCTTCCGGATTACTTCACATAGGTGAAGAAGTAGGCGCGGGTTACCGGGGGCTGCTGGATGCTGTCAGCGATACGTCTTGTAAATAATCTCTTCATGGTACTGCCTCTGTTTGTTTCCTGGTCTTGAACTTTACACTGATCTTAAATTTACTAATCTTCCCGAAATCACTTCACATAGCTGAAGAAGTAAGCACGGGTTACCGGAGCCAGACGATTGTCTGTAACATATCTGTTAAATAATCTTTTCATTTCGTTTTCCTCCGAAATTTTCTCCGCTCATCTCCCTGAGCACATTTTTATGATAGTGATATACCGCACAAAAGGCAATAGCAAAATGTAAAAATGTTACAGAATTTTTACATGAAAATACTTTCATGAATATGAAATGGTTTTCAGTTTTCAGAGCTGCAATGCCCGTAAAAGCTTAGTTTTCAATGTTTGTGAAATTTCAGGACGTGAAATTTGAAAAATATTCTCAAAAACAACGAAAGAATCACGGGAATAAAATTACATAAACTGGCGAGTTTTTGTGCAATATCTCACATGGAAAACAACACCGGCAGAGCCGGGCCTCCCGTATTCCCGGAAATATCCCGGAGTCTTTCAAGACGGGAAACGGGAATCTCAGAAAGATCTGAGTCTGAGAAGGATTAAGGGGCCGGGGAGAATGCCGGGATTGCCCTGAGAATGTCGGGATCACTCTGATAAGGCAGGCATGAAGGCTTGAGATATGGGGAGATATCCGGAGTCCGAAACCCTCCCCGGGCTCTATTTATCGGAATTTGTGAATCTTTTCAGCATCATTTCGAGCTGCCGCAGGGGTTTCCCGCTGTTGCCGGAGTCGGGAACGGCATCCCGGCTTTCCCGGGATAGACTGGTGTCGCTCTCAGGATTATCCTTTGCAGCTCTCAGGCGCATTTTTTCGGTGCTTGCCAGTCTCAGAAGGTTTATAACCCTGGCAAGACAGAATACCAGGGAGAGAACATAAATCAGGTACAGCGGCAGTCTGCCATACCTGGCAAACGGGGTAAGGCCCTGATTGGGAGTCATGATTCCGGAAAGATGTCCGGCAACGTTTTCTCCCAATGAGCCCAGAATGTTGCCGTTCCTGTCAATAATGGCACTGATGCCGTTATTGGTGGCCCGAAGTACGGGTTTCTGAAATTCCATGGCCCGCATTCTCGCAATGTTAAGGTGCTGTATTGGTCCCTGGGTGCCGGTGAACCATCCGTCATTGGACAGTGTCACAATGAAATTGGTATGGGGCTTTATCTGCTCCCGGAGTTCGTTTCCGAAAATTATTTCGTAACAGATGGCGCTGGCGGCATTAAGTCCCCGCACTTCAATATTTTGCTGTTCCGGGCTTCCGGGATTGAAGGAGTTCATGGGCATGTTGAAGATGGGCCCCAGGCTTCTGGTCAGCTGTCTTATCTGATAGGGGATGAATTCTCCCACCGGCACCAGATGCTTTTTCTGATAGCGGTTGTGGTTAAGAAGCTCATAATCGGCCCTGCCCTGAGCATCCGTAACCCCCATGGCGATCATGGAGTTATAGAATCTGAGACCGTGAGTGGCTTCGGGGTCTTCGAAGCCCAGCGGGGAATTTTCGTAATACTGGATTCCGGTGATAAAACCCACGCCATGATTCTTCATGTAGCGGTGCAGTTCCGAAATTATATGAAGCCCGCGTTCCGGATTTTCCAGATCGTTTTCAAAGGCCGGCACCGCGGATTCCGGCCAGACCATGATGTCCGTGTCGATTGCTTCTGCCGAAAGACTGTAATAGGTCTCGATAATGGGGATGACATTTTCCGGACGCCATTTGGTTTCGGTTTTGATATTTCCCTGGATCAGCGTGGTTTTTACGGGGTTAAGCGGGGTTACGAACGAAAGATCCCTGACGACAAAAGCCAGAGTCACAATAAAAATCCCCGCAGTCAGGAATACCGGGTTTCTTTTGGCCAGGGAGAGGCTGACGCTCATGGTAATAATCAGGAGCAGCAGCGTGACACCTTCTCCGCCCAGAAGGGGCGCAAAACCGGAGAGAAGGCTGTCTGTCTGGGTATAGCAGAGCCAGTCCCAGGGGAACCCGCTGAGAAACCAGGCGTAAAACACGTCGGACATGCTCCAGAATACCGGTATCAGCACCAGATGTCTGAGGAACAGATTATTGGGAACCAGTCTGGCGGCCGCCCAGGATCCCAGAGCCGGCAGCAGTGTCAGGTACATCCCGAAAAGCACAATGATGACGCCGGCCAGGAGCGCCGGCATTTCCCCGAAGGTGGTCATGACATTCATGATCCAGCCCAGGGCAAGGGAATGACAGATGGTGCCGAAGATACCCGTGGCCATAAAGGCCCTTTTCGGGGTGGATTCCGAGATCAGAATGATACCGAATATCACAAGTCCCAGCATGGAGCAGAGATAATGGAGTGGCACGGAGGGCACAAAACCCAGACTGGTCAGCACTGCCGCCGGGGGGCATCCTATGAGAATTGCCAGCTTTTCCGCCGAATACTTGCGAGCGTTTCCTTCGCTGTCGCTGCTCTGTAAAAGCTTCAGAATGTTCATACCAGAAAAATCCGCAGGTCGGAGCAAGATGTGCCAGAGAGAATATCCCGGACGGCATTCCGGGAACATGGTTTCATAAAATCAGAGGAATGCGGCGTGGCTACTCCTCTTCCCGGGGGTTGACCGTCAGCTGCAGGAGATGGATGCTTCTCTTGTCCGCTGACAGCACCTTGAAGTCAAAATTTTCAACGGAGATGGAGTCTCCCTTGGCCGGAAGATGTCCGAAGGCGTGAAGCACCAGCCCGCCGATGGTGTCATACTCGTCATTGGTGAAGCAGGTTCCGAATTTTTCGTTGAAATCCGCAATCGGGGTCAGGCTCAGCACGTGGTACAGGTTGCTGTTTATTTCGGTAATGTTTGCCGGGGCGTTGTCCTCGTCGTCATATTCGTCTTCGATTTCGCCCACGATAAGCTCCAGGATGTCCTCGATGGTAACCAGTCCGGAAACGCCGCCGTATTCGTCCACTACAATGGCCATGTGGTAGCGGCACTGCTGAAATTCCTTGAGCAGCTTGTCGACACGCTTGCTCTCGGGAACCACCACCGCCGGCCTGATAATGTCGGTAACGGGAGCGTTTTCCCTGGTGACGATGTACTTAAGAAGATCCTTTACCAGCAGAATGCCCTCGATATGATCCTTGTCCTCGTGGATTACCGGATAGCGGGAATTGCCCGATTCGATGATTTTGGGTATCACGTCGTTAATGCAGGCATCTGACGGCAGAGTGTTCATCTGGGATCTGGGAATCATAATGTCCCGGACACGGAGCTCGGAGATTTCAAAAACCCCTTCAAGCATGTCCTGGGTGTCTTCGTCAATGATATCCCGTTCGCCAGCTTCGGTGATGATATCTGCCAGTTCGTCCCGGTCGTTGGGTTCGCCCTTGAGCAGGTGTCCCAGGCGGTTAAGCCAGTTGCTGCGTTTCTGAGGATGCTGATGTGCTGTGGCGGAGTGCTCTACGCTACGCTCGTCGCTCATATTATATTTAACGGAAATACCGCTCCCTGTGATAATTCATAAAAAATGTCCGGGTATTATAAACCCTTTCTGAGGTTTTTATCCTGAAAAATGGGGATTTGTTCCGGATCCTGCCTCAGGATTGCGGATTATCGGGGTCCTGTTCGTCATCCCGGTACGGATCCGGGAAGCCCAGCTCCTGAAGCACGGCGGTTTCCCGGGACTCCATTACCCGGGCCTCCTCGTCCGTAATGTGATCGAAGCCAAGAAGATGCAAGGTTCCGTGCACAACCATGTGGGCCCAGTGCTCCGCGGGAGTTTTGTGCTGTTCCCGGGCTTCCCGCTCCACCACGCTTTTGCAGATTACCAGATCGCCGATATATGTCCCGCAGTGCAGTTCCTCTATAAGTTCCGGCGGGAGTTCTTCGGGAACTTCTGCGGGAAACGAAAGCACATTGGTGGGACGATTGACCTTCCTGAAGGAAGAGTTAAGATCCTGGCTTTCCTCCTCCTCCACGATTCTGACGGTCATGCCGGCCTCCTTGTCCCGGATGCCCCGGGCGGCGGTTTCGGCATACCTGACGATATCGTCCTCGTCCGGCAGTCCGGCGGTATCGGCAACTGCAATCTGATAGTCTATGAGAAACATGATGGATTACTCCCTGACAAGCTCTCCCCGAAGGGTATGAGCCATAACGTAGGTGATTTTAACATTGCGGAAGGTTCCGATAAGAGCCGGATCCCCCGGGAAGTTTACAGTGCGGTTATTGTCGGTACGCCCCCTCAGTTCCTGGGTGTTTTTTACGGAGAGGCCGTCCACCAGCACGTTCTGCACGGTGTCCAGCATCTCGCGGCTGTAGGTCTGGGCAAAGAAGTTTATGCGGTTCTGAAGCTCGTAAAGCCGTTCTTTTTTTTCATCCAGGGAAACATTGTCCTCCAGGGCGGCAGCAGGGGTTCCGGGGCGGGGTGAGTAGATAAAGCTGAAGCTCTGATCAAAGCGTACCCGGTCCACAAGATCCATGGTGTCCCGGAAGTCGGCGGCGGTCTCTCCCGGGAAGCCCACAATAAAGTCCGAGCTTATGGAGATTCCCGGCCGGGCCTCCCGGAGCTTTGTCACTACCTCGAAATATCTTTCCCGGTCGTATTTCCGGCCCATAAGCCTGAGAATTCTGTCAGAGCCGGACTGTACCGGAAGATGCAGCGATCCGGCAATCTGCGGCAGATCCCGGAAGGCGGTGATGATTTCGTCCGAAAGGTCGTGGGGATTGGAGGTGGTAAAGCGGATACGTTCCACTCCGGGGATTTCCGCCACGAGGTAGAGCAGTTCGGCAAAGTTGCACTGTTCTCCCGAGGCATAAACTCCGCTGTAGGAGTTTACATTCTGTCCCAGAAGATTGATTTCCCGGATGCCCTGGGCTGTCAGAATCCGGATTTCATTAAGCACCGCTTCGGGGGATCGGCTCATTTCCTGCCCCCGGGTGTAGGGCACAATGCAGTACGTGCAGAAGTTGGAACAGCCCTCCATGATGGTTACGAAGGCGGAGGAGCCGTTTCTGCCGGAAGGGGAGGGCAGAAAATCAAATTTTTCGATATCGGGGAAGGAAACGTCCACCACCTTTCTGCCGGTTTCCCGAACCTCATTTATCATGGTTACCAGACGATGGATGGTCTGCGGCCCGAAAACCACGCTTACCATGGGAGCTTCGGAAAGCACCTTTCTGCCGTCCTCGGAGGCCACGCAGCCGCCAAAGCAGATGATGGCCTTTTCCTTCAGCATCTTTTTGTGCTTCCAGCTGAAGAGCTGATTGTATACCTTGTCCTCGGCCTTTTTGCGGACGGCGCAGGTTACCAGAACCACGATGTCGGCTTCCGCGATTTCCGGGGTTTCCTGCCAGTTCTGCGATTTCAGAAGATCCCGGATGCGGTCGGAATCATACTCGTTCATCTGACAGCCCCAGGTCTGGATAAAGAATGTAGTCATTTGATTATCAATAATTGCTGGATTCTTGGGATGTCATATTATCGCAGATTTCCGGAAAAACGGGTATTTGAGAATGCTGTCCCGGGTTCTGCGGTCCGGCTTCCGGTGTCGGAAGGGCTGCCGGAACAGGCTGGGAAGACAGGGCGAAACGGAAAAGGGGGACAGTTATGCCGCAAAAACTGGAACAGCCAGCAAAAGCTAACCCAAAATAACGCTACGGAAAAAATCAGACTGAGAGAAGAAGAGTGGCAGGGGTACCAGGGATCGAACCTGGGGATGGTGGAATCAGAATCCACTGCCTTACCACTTGGCGATACCCCTATGCATGATGTACGTGAACAAAGCCATATCCGATGGTAGCTACGACTAGAATCGAACTAGTGACCCCCGCATTATGAGTGCGATGCTCTAACCAACTGAGCTACGTAGCCAACTAGAAAAATATGGCAGGGGTACCAGGGATCGAACCTGGGGATGGTGGAATCAGAATCCACTGCCTTACCACTTGGCGATACCCCTATTCACTCTTTGCTCCTGGCAGGGGTAGCTAGGATCGAACTAGCGTGTGACGAGATCAAAACCCGTTGCCTTACCACTTGGCGATACCCCTACACAGCAAATTTGGTAGCTACGACTAGAATTGAACTAGTGACCCCCGCATTATGAGTGCGATGCTCTAACCAACTGAGCTACGTAGCCGAAGTTAATTTGCTTGTGAAAGCGGGGTGAATTATCGGGTTTAAAGGGATATTAGTCAACACTTTTTTTCAAAAAAATTGAAAAATTTGGTAATTGCTTACTTTTTGAACAAAAAATGTCTGTTTTACGAGCAAAGGTCAATGACAACCCGGATTACTGAGGCTCTGAAGCAGTGCTGGGGAATTTTTTCGGTCCGGTACTGAAAACTGATTATCCGGCCCTCTTAAACAAGAACCCCGGAAACTGCTTTCCGGGGCTACTGTCTGTCGGGCATGCCGGTGTTCAGGATCTGCCTCAGGGCAGGGAACCTGCGTTAGACATTGAACAGGAAGGTTATGACATCGCCGTCTTTAACGACATAGTCCTTGCCTTCGGCCCGCATTCTGCCGGCTTCCTTCGCGCCCTGTTCGCCGTGGTACCTGATGTAATCCTCATAGCTGATGGTCTGCGCTCTGATAAAGCCTCTTTCGAAATCGGTGTGAATCTTTCCTGCGGCCTTCGGGGCAGTGGCACCCACCGGAATGGTCCAGGCTCTGACCTCCTTCGGTCCGCCGGTAAAGAAGGTCTGCAGTCCCAGAAGACTGTAGCCGGCTCTGATTACCCTGTTGAGGCCGGGTTCGGCAATGCCGAGACTGTCCATGAATTCCTTCCGGTCGGCATCGTCCATGGTGGCCAGATCGGCTTCGATGGCGGCGCATACCGGTACTACCACCGAGCCTTCCTTTTTGGCGATTTCGGTAACCGTGTCGAGATGCGGATTATCGGTAAATCCGTCCTCAGCCACATTGGCGATATACATGGTGGGCTTCAGAGTCAGGAAACCGCATTCCCGGACCAGGAGCTTTTCCTCGGCGGTCAGTCCCAGGGTGCTGAGCTTTTTGCCCTCATTAAGAGCCGGGAGGCATTTTTTGAGCACTTCGGTTTCTTTGATGGCTGCCTTGTCGCCGCCCTTGGCCTTTCTTTCAAGTCTTTTAAGAGCCTTTTCGCAGGAATCCAGGTCGGCCAGGGCCAGCTCGGTGTTGATGACGTCAATATCGGCGGCCGGGTCGATTTTGTTGCTGACGTGAATCACATTGGGATCCTCGAAGCAGCGCACCACATGAGCAATGGCGTCGGTTTCCCGGATGTTCATCAGAAACTGGTTGCCGAGTCCCTCGCCCCGGGAGGCTCCCTTTACCAGTCCGGCAATATCCACAAATTCCATGGCGGCGGGAACAATTTTCTGGGGGTGATCGATTTCAGCCAGGGCGTCCAGCCGGGGATCCGGTACCGGAACAATGCCGGTATTCGGCTCAATGGTGCAGAACGGAAAGTTCTCAGCGGCGATCCCCGCCTTGGTAAGAGCATTGAACAGTGTTGATTTGCCAACGTTAGGAAGACCTACAATGCCGCAGTTAAAACCCATTTCTTACTCCTTGCTAGCTTTAAAACTGTTGAGACGGTTGGTGGCCCGGGCCAGATTCTGATTGAAGATGATTTCAATGCATTCCAGAGCTTCGTTCAGGGCGGCGTCAATAAGCTTTTTTTCCGCCGGGGCCGGAGCTCCCAGCACAAAATTTATAACCTCGCCGTGACCTGCCGGTTTTCCGATGCCGATTCTGAGCCGGCAGAAGTTCTGGGAATTGCCCAGACACGACACGATGCTTTTGAGACCGTTGTGGCCACCGGTCCCGCCGCCGATCTTGAGTCTGGCAGTGCCCGGCAGAAGATCCAGTTCGTCGTGAAGCACCAGAATCTCCTCCGGAGCAATTTTATAAAAGCCTGCCAGGGCGGAAACGCTTTTGCCGCTCAGATTCATGAAGGTAGTCGGAAAAAGCATTCTTACTTCATGGCCGCCGATACTGCCGCGGCCGGCGAGTCCGAAGAATTTCGATTCTTCCCGGAGTGATATGCGGTGCCGTTCGGCTACCATGTTCAGAAGATCGCATCCGAGATTGTGCCGGGATCTGGCGTATTCCGTTCCGGGATTTCCCAGTCCGACAATCAGTTTGATGGTGTTTTCAGTCATTCTTTAAAATTGCAAAAAACAGGAATACCCCGGTATTCCTGTTCATATTTCAGATTATCCGCTAGCCCAGCTGAACCGGAAGGTCCTTGCTGGTACGGACGATTTCGTTCTTTTCGTTGAGATAAACCAGGCTGGGCTTGTGCGCGGCAACCTCGCTTTCGTCAAAAATTCCGTAGGCGCAGATGATTACCCGATCACCCACGGCGGCCATCCTGGCAGCTGCTCCGTTAAGAGAGATTATTTTTGAGCCCCTTTCGGCGGCAATGGCATAGGTGTGAAAACGGGCCCCGTTTTCCACGACGTAGATGTCAATCTGTTCGTGCTCCGCAATGCCGGCGGCGTCCAGAAGATCCATGTCGATGCTGCAGGAGCCTTCATAATTCAGTACGGAGTGGGTTACCCTGGCCTGGTGAAGCTTACATCTGAGTAAAATTCTCTGCATTTATGCTGCCTTCCTCTTTAAAAGTTTGGTTAATGTCGGATTACGGGATCCCCGTAAAATGCAGTGCACACATCCTGAGATGCCTTGTTGATTCCCGGTGCTGCGAAATCGTGCGTAATTATAGCCGATTGAACTGTAACAGGTGGTAATTTTTTTGACATTAATCAAAATATTTTACATGGCGGTTTATTCCGGCAGGAGGGGATTACGGCCGTGCCGGAAGTTCTGAAGTCCCATTGCGCATGATTCGGGATACCGTGCCTGTATTTCTGAGCTTCGGGAAAAGGGGGATGACATGCTTTAAAAAAGTCCGGTGAGGGAATAAAATTGATATTTTCAGAACTCGGCGGTTTTTGTTCATAATTCAGTCTTATCGGTGCATCATCCGTCTCCTGAAGCCATCGCTTCCGCGGCTGTGCGGGATTCGGGCGATCCCGGGACTGAAGCATGATGAAACCTAAAATGTTTATCATACAGGGATTTACGACGATGAAACTATCCAAACTGGCATTATCGCTAATTGCCATTTCCGGTACCGGGTATGCCTCGCTCAGCATGGCTGCCGGCGGTATTGAAGTGCTCAGGGTTATAGATGAAAATCAGACCGGCGCCGCCACCTCATGTCTGATAATGAATCAGGGCATGGACAATCCTGACAACACCCCGAAGGTGCTGGCGTCTTATATAAAGGTACTTAACAAATCCACAAACAAGACCGAGGAGCCGGAAGCTCTCATTAACGACAGGTCGCTCTGTCTTTCAGGTCTTCAGTTCGGAACCCAGTATCAGGTGACTCTGAAGGAGGGACTCAAGGCCGCCAACAATACCAGACTTCCGAAGGATGTTTCCGTAGATTTCACCACCATCGATCATCAGCCCACGGTGAATTTCCTGCCCGGCAACATTATTTCCAGGGCTTCCGCCGAAAAGAAGGTGGCCCTGGAGAGCGTCAATATGGACAAGTTCCGGGTCTCCCTCTACCGGATGTCTTCCAGCGATCTGGCCAGCTATACCTCCCGGGCCACCGATTCTCTTGACGATCGCTGGGACACCATTAATTACATAATGTCCCATGGCAAGTTTCTGGGGACAAAGCAGTACGATGCCGGCGGCAAGGTAAACAGCCGGCAGATTACCATGGTGGATCTCAGGGACCTGGGAGGCAGCGGTGATTCCGGAGTTTACACCCTGCTCGTCACCTCTCCGGATCTGGTGCCGTGCGACAGCACCGGAGCCTGTCTTTCCGAGCTTCAGGACAAGTACAGCGCCCTGATGGTGGCCAAATCGGTGGTGATTTCCGATATCGGCCTTACCACTTATCAGAAGAACAGCGGCATTGACATTGCGGTAAGATCCATCGGCACCGCAAAGCCTCTGGCCAATGCCAAAGCCACTCTCATCAATGCTGCCAACGAGGTTATCGCCACGGCCATGACCGGCAAGGACGGCTATGCGCATTTCTCAAGGGATGCCATTACCGGCAAAAACTCTCAGGAGCCGGTGCTCCTCAATGTGGTCAGGGACGGGGATTTCTACAGTCAGGATCTCCGCGTAAGTCCGCTGGTAATCGAAAACGTCAAGACCTCATCTGCCGTGCAGCTGAATCCTGATTTCAATGTATATGCATATACCAACAGAACCCTGGTGCGTCCGGGCGAAAAGGTGTACTACGAGGCAATTGTACGGGACAGCAAGCTCAGAGCGGCCTCCGTCAAGGCTCTCAAGTTGATGGTCTACCGTCCGGACGGGCTTCTGTACAAGGAGGCCACTCTTTCCAATCCGGCCAGTGGCGCCTTCGATTACGAGTTCGAGTTTGACAGCAATTCCGTGACCGGCACCTGGAGGTTCGTGCTGGGTTTTGACAGGAACAACGTACTGAGTACCACCAGAGTGACTGTGGATAACTTCATTCCTTCCAGTATTGATCCGGTAATTGTCACCAAAAAGCCGGTGATTTCGAAGGACGAACTTATCGAGATCAGGACCAAATATATCTATGATGCCCCGGCTCCGGGAATCACCATGTCGGGAAACTATATTCTCAAGCCTGACAATCACCCGGTGGAGAAATACAAGGACTACTACTTCGGCCCCAATCAGAAGGAGTTCGAGAACCTGAAGAACTACGGCGGCCTTAATGAGGTGGAATCCGGGAGTGCCGGTGACATAACCATTAACCTCAGTTCTCTGGAAACGGCTTCTGAGTATCCGCAGGTGATTGATCTCAGTCTTAATTTCACCGACCCGAATTCCAAGCTGATTTCCAAGGCGCAGAGCTACAAGCTCAGCTTCCCGGAACCCATGGCCGGTATCAAAACCGATTTCAGCAAGGATGATCCCCATAAGTCCGACTTCAGGGTGATTCTGGCGGATCAGTCCGGCAAGCTTCACAGCGGCAAGGTGGACTATGCCATCTACAAGAGAAACATCACCTATCAGTTTGTTTACAACAACGGCTCGTGGAATTATTTCCAAAACGAATATCTGAGTCCGGTAACCGCCGGGGTGATGGATCTCGGAGCCGATACCAGTGGCCGGATTGCCTATACCTTCCAGGACGGGAGCTATGTTGCCAGACTGACCCACGGCGATCTGGAAACCTCCGTCAATTTCTATGTGGGCTCCATGTCCTGCGAAAACCCGAAATATCCGGACAGATTCGAGCTTTTTACGGACAGGGAAACCTACAAGGTTAACGATACTGCCTACTTTGAGTTTGACAGCTCCTACAGCGGATATGCCGATCTGGTGCTGGACGGTCTCGGTGCCAACAACATGTACCACTACGAAGTCAAAAAGGGGCACAACAAGCTTCCTCTGAAGATAACCCCCGACTTCGTGAACGGTACCTATGCCATTCTGACCACCTATGCCGCCACCGAGAACAAGTATCTGGGCTCCCAGAGATCCATCGGCGTGGCTTATCTTGCCATGGACAAGAGTGCCGACACTCTGAAGATTTCCGCGGAGGTTCCGGAGGTTAAGCCTAACAGCGGCGTGGATATCAGAATTAAGGTTGACAATGCCGATGCGAACACCTACCTGACGACTGCTCTTGTTGACAGGGGAATTCTGAGCCTCAACAATCAGAAGGCACCTTCTCCTGACAAGGCCATCTACAATCAGAAGAATTTCAGATCCCAGATCTATGATCCCTATTCATACATTATGAAGAGTGTGGATCACAACGGTCAGGGTTATGGTGACGACGGTGCCGAAGACCTGCCTGCGGAGACCCCGTCGCTCAGCAATATCACCAGGGAGCTCCTTTCCCATTATTCTCCGAAGATAAAGGTGGAAAACGGCTATGCCACGGTTCATTATGATCTTAACGCCATAAGCAGCACCGCTTCCCTGATGGTAAGCGCCTGGTCTCCCGACAAGCTGGGATCCTATTCTCAGGATGTCAAAATCCGGGATTCCGCGGTGGCCAGAATGAACATGCCGTACTATCTGCATCAGGGGGACACCCTGAAGGCTGATTTCTCCATTAATAACATTTCCGGAAAGAAAGCGGCCTACAGCTATGAGATCACCTGCTCCGGTACTTTGAAGTGCGCCGACAGGGGCAAGATTGATGTGGCGGACAAGGCAGTGGCCAAAACTCCGGTAACCGTTGATGCCATTAAGTCCGGTGACGGCTTTATCGACATTAAGGTGACCTCCGACGGCTACAGCTTCAGTACCCGCAAGGAAATCGCCGTGCTGAATCCGATGTCCAAAATGCAGGAAAACCGCATTGTGGCCATAAACCCCGGCAAGAGCGAGAAGGTGACCTTTGACAATGTCTTTGCGGACGGGGCGCAGGCTACGGCCAGATTCGGCAAGTATCCGCTTTCCGATGTCAGCAAGATTGTCTCCGGATTCCTGGATTCCGAAAGCATGTACGGCAGCGTGTTTGACAACAGTGCCGCCGGCCTCGCGATTCTCTCCGTTCTTTCCGAAATGGAAAAGAGCAAGAAGGGGGATCCGAAGGAGCTCAACAGGATGAAGAAGTACATTAACGATACCGTGGGCCTGGTACAGTCAAAGCTTGACATGTACGGCAACGTTACCGGCTACTTCCAGTCCTGGAAGGAGCAGCGGTATGCTCTGGCATATATTGCGCTTTTCCTGGCCGAGGCCAACAATTCCGGCTTCAATGTCAACAAGACCATCATGGGCAACCTGAAGAATACCCTCATTGACATGCAGAGCGATGACAGCGACAACACTGCCGCACTCTCCATGTACGCGCTTGCGAAAATGGGGGTAAATGTCAAGACCAACGCCATTTACAAGTTTGACAGTACCTTCGAGAAGGAGAAGCCGGAAATCGAGTCCCTGGCGTACTATGCCGACATCTTCGGAATGTACGGTGATACCGAGAGACAGAAGATGGCGGTTGAAAGAGGTGCCGATGTTCTCAAGGCCGTTAACGACAAGTACAACATTGTGGCCAATACCTACCGGGTGTACGATGACGTGAACTTCTACAAGGAGCTCCTGCTGTACTTCCCTTACCGGATTAACAGCGTGCACCACGATGCCCTGGCTCTGATTAGATCCTCCATAAATGCCGGAGTGTCAAAGAAGCTTAACGGGCTCTTCGGATTCCTCTCTGCCGGAGGTTATCTCAGCGATGCCAGCAAGGCGATTGTGATTGACATGTCTGCTCACAGCAAGACTCCCGAGGCCAGTGCCACTTATACTCTGAAGAATAATTCCGTAATGGTTTCCAATTCTTCCTCAGAGCTGGCTGTGGCTACCGTTTCCGTTAACGACTACGTGGCTGCCGAGACCCCCTTTAACGGCATCGTTCGTTTCACGCAGCGCTATTATGATCGTAACGGCAAGGAGATCAAGGGACCGATCAGCCTGAAGGTAAACGATGATCTTCTGGTGGTTAACGAGTTCACCTTCAAGACTGCCTTCAGCGGCAATCTGGCATTTGAGAGCAAGATCCCGTCCAACACCATCCTGGTCAACACCCTTACCAAGGGGGACATCAAGAAGCGCTATCCGAGTCTGAAGGCGGATCAGTTCGGCTATCCTGATATCACCAGGGGCGATGCCGGACTGGTAGTGCATCAGTCAGTAAATAACGCCAAGGTTGTTTCCTTTGCCTATGTCGTCAAGGCCGCTCACAAGGGTGTGTCCGTGCCTCTGATGAGCAGCGGGTATATCTCCAGGCTGACGGACAGAACCTTCAATGCCTATAACGAGACAGCCTCCATTACTGTCAGGTAAGGCAGTTAACTCCGGGGCTTTATTTTCGGGATTCTGATTTTAAAGCCCTGTACCAAAGAGCCTCCGGAACCGGTTTCCGCAGGCTCTTTTTATTTTTCCGAATCAGGAAAAATCCGGGCACGGGAACTCCGAAGTGTCCGGGGTGTTATGACCGTCCGCGAGGAATGAGGGCAAGAAAAAAGTGTCTCCGGGGAGAAATGCAAAACCGGGGAAGTCCCCGGTTAAGAGAAACAAAACGGAAAATCAGTCGGGGCAGAAAACGGCTGCTATTACAGGGAAACAATCCCCAGAATCATCATGGCCATCAGAGCTGCAAAAACCAGAAAATCGCCTGAGTATTCAAGTACTGTGAAAAAAACATCAGAATTGGCATCGTTCATGATAGTACCTCTCTTTGTTATAAGGCAAATATGAAGACCTGTATTCCGTAAGTGCATCCGTGAGGAGCCTGCGGTGTTACTGTGTTTAAATTCCGTGTGTGGTTAAAGCATATTCAGTTATACGGAGAAAAATCCCCTTATGAGCTGAATTGTGGCACATTGCGAATCCGTTGTTAATAAAATCAGTGCAATTATGTAAAGTATTTCTTAATTATTAATTATCAAAGATAATTAATAACAAAAACACAATATATGGCGGTGGTGTAATTATCAAAGTCTCAGATATTGTGTGTCTGGTGTGACCTTCTTCCAGACAAAAAACGTTATCGGAACGGGATTTATGGAAAAAGAGCGACCGGGATTCCAAAGATCAGACAGCAAGAAAATGATTAATGAAACACAAAAATTAATAAATGATAACTGGTTCAAAAATGATATAAAAAAACAAAAGGAGCACTTTCGCACTCCTCTTGCTTTTGAACCGGCAAACCTCGAAATCAGGCTACGATGTTGATATTGGAGCCCAGACGATCCGAAGGAACGGCACCCGCAGCGTTTATATGAACTCTGGAACCGCCGGAAGCCAGGGTTCCCGGGTTGGTCTGCGCAGTATCCTGAATCAGCTTGAGAGCCATCTGACCGTCAGCTTCCTGAGCCTTCTTGGCAAGGGCGACCTGCATGGCCTCCATGCCGTAATTGTCTGAACTGATTGATGATGCGTCCATAACAGCATCCTCCGATATTGATATCTTTTGGGTACAACCCAACACCTTATATTTTAGCATTTCTGCTCATAAAAGTCCCTCGGAACCGTGCCGGGAATCTCCTGTTTATGACAATGGTCACGGTTTTTGCGGTCGAGGCGGATGAAGGTACCGCTCCCCTGGTTCTGCCGGGAGTTGATGAATGCACCACTGAACTCAGCGTTATCCAGGGACCTTCCATCACCATTCTCGCGAAGCCCAGGGAGGATTAATCAAGGTACTGAAGCTGTAAAGCTCACATGAAAGGAACACCAGTCTTCAAAAGCGGGGGCTGGTGTTTTTTTTGAGCTGCTGCCGCATCTGCTGCACTCAATACAGCATGTCATTACCGGGAACGCACTGTTTAAAGGATGGCGGATCAATCCCCCGGATTCCGTTCCGGAACACGGAGCTGCCTTGGGACGGAGATATTCTGCCAAAAAAAACGCCGTCCCGAAAACCTTACTCGGAACGGCGGAGTTTTCCTGATCTTCGGAAAGCCGGGTATTATCAGAACACCACGGTCTTGTTGCCGTGAATAAACACCTTGTCGGCAATAACTCTGCCGAGAGCCCGATCCAGCACCATTCTTTCCACATCCCGTCCGGCCCTGGCCATGCTTTCGGCCGAATAGTTGTGATTAACCTTGATGACATCCTGGGCAATGATCGGCCCTTCGTCGAGGCTTTCGGTCACAAAATGAGCGGTGGCCCCGATGATCTTCACCCCCCGGTCAAAGGCCTGCTGATAGGGTTTGGCCCCCATGAAGGCCGGCAGGAAGGAGTGATGGATATTGATCATCTTGCCCTTCGGAAAATGGTTTACGAATTCCGGAGAGAGAATTCTCATGTACTTGGCCAGCACGATATAGTCGCTTTCAAACTTTGAAATGGCCTCCAGCATGCGTTTTTCATGCTCTTTGCGGGAAATTCCTTCATGACTTACCGTGACGTAGGGAATATTGAATTTGGCGGTCAGATCCTCTAGAACGCTGTAGTTCCCGATAACCCCCACGATATCGATTGGCATGGCACCGGAGTAGCTCTTCATAAGCAGATCCCCGAGAACATGCGGTTCCTTGGTGACCAGAATGAGAATTTTCTTCCGGGTTTCAGGTTCAAGACGGCAGCGGCCGCCGGCCGGTATGGAGCTTAAAATTTCGTCCACCATGCGGTCGCCGTTTCCGTTTTCGAAATCGCCTTCGATTTCGGTTCTCATAAAGAAGCGGCTGTCAGCTTCGGATACGAACTGATCGTTTTTGATGATGTTGAACTGATGCCTGAAGCAGGCTCCGGTAATCATTGCGATAAGCCCCTTGGCATCCGGGCATTCGGTAAGGAGAATTCTGCGTTCCATTTCCTGACTCTGACCTCTGATAATCGTTAAAGCTGAGCTATTTTACCAAGATTGCGACGTTATGCAATCTTGCGGATTTCAGATGAGACCGCGGGAGCCGCAGGAAAACGGCATTGTTCGCGAACGGGCAGAAGACCTGAGATTTCCGGAAAACGCGGGTTCAAAAGCATAACTCCTGTCAAACAATGCCGGACGGTAATGGGGTAGAATCGATCTGTTTCGCCGGCGGGGATTTTCCCGGAGGGCGGTACTGTATTGTTCCGGAGTTAAAGGGGATTCTGATAGCCGACTATGCTGGAGAATTACAAGGTCAGAATTTTAATCGTCGAGGATTCAAAATCGCTGGGGATGGTTTATGCCGCCGTGGCCAGGCAGCTTGATGCTGCGGTACGCGTAGCCGAAACCGGAGTTCGGGCCATGGAGATCATTAATGAGTTTCAGCCGGAAATCATTCTTCTGGATCTCTGGCTTCCGGATGTGAAGGGGATGGACATCCTGAGATACATTCAGAAGCAGGAACTTAAAATTGTAACCATCGTCATGACGGCCAACGGCTCCGTGGATTATGCGGTGGAATCCATGAGACTGGGAGCCTATGATTTTCTGGAAAAGCCCATCAGTACCGACCGTCTCCGTACTACCCTGAACAACACCATCGAAAAGATCAAGCTGTCGGCCCTGGCGGAGCCTTTTATTCCGGGAAACAGTATTCCCGGGGGCTTTATCGGGGAATCTCCCGCCATCAAGGCGGTTTTTGACAGGATAAGCAGAGTCCGGTATTCCAATGCTTCGGTGTTTATTACCGGCGAAAGCGGCACCGGCAAGGATGTAACTGCCAATGTTCTTCATGAAATGAATACCTCCCGAAAGGGCCCCTTTGTGGCCATCAACTGCGCGGCCATCCCCCGGGAGCTTATGGAAAGCGAAATCTTCGGACATGTTAAGGGGGCTTTTACCGGAGCCACTCAGGATCATCAGGGAGCCGTGTCGCAGGCGGACGGGGGCACGCTGTTTCTGGATGAGCTGTGCGAAATGAGTATTGATTTGCAGTCAAAACTGTTGCGCTTCCTTCAGAGCTCTGTTTTCCATAAGGTGGGATCCCTAAAGGATGAAAAGGTGGATGTCCGGATTATCTGCGCCACCAACAGAAATCCCATGGAGGAGATTAAGAAGGGGCGTTTTCGTGAGGATCTGTTCTATCGCCTTTATGTGATTCATATCCACCTCCCGCCGCTGAGGCAGCGGGGTTTTGACGTGGTCCTGATTGCCAGATACTTTCTTAAGAAGTATTCCGATGAGGAAAAGAAAGGCTTTATCGGTTTTTCAAAGGATGCCGAGGCGTATCTCATGAGCCGCCCATGGCCCGGAAATGTCCGGCAGCTCCAGAATATGGTGCATCAGGCGGTGGTGCTGAACACCGGAGAGGTGATGACCCGGGACATGCTGCCAAGGGACATGATGCAGGGAGATGCCCCGGCAAACGAGAATGCCGTTACCTCGGATACCTTTATGAGAAATACCGGCAGCATCTACAGCACTCCCGCCAGGTTTTTCAGATCCGCGGGAGGTTTCGGAATCATAGACGGATACCGGATATCCGGTGCGCCGGATATCGTTTCCGCGGAATCCCGCAATGACGGGCATTCCGTGCAGGAGGCCGATACCGGATTTTCTCAGGACATATCAGATAACAGACCGGAGAACAGGTCTGCCGCGTCTTCCCCGAAGATTCCCGAAGTTCTGCCACCTCCGACGACGTCCCGCGGCACCGACAGCTTTTCGGTGGATATCAGCGGCGGGGCTCTTCCGCTGGACGAGGTGGAGAAGCTTTATATTCTGGAGATTCTCAGGCGGAATTCCGGATCGGTGTCCCGGACAGCCGAGGAGCTGGGACTGGTGCCCTCCACGCTTTACCGCAAGATCTCCCGGTGGCAGAAGTCCGGAGAAATTGTTAAAACCGGAGAAGTGTACTTCAAAAGCACTGACTGAATTTCGGCCGTTTTTCAGGACGGAACGGCGTAATTTCATGCCGGAATTCCGGGAGCGGTCAGAAAAAGTGTCTAAAGTTTGGAGTATGTCGGTTTTTGAGATTTTCGCTTTCCGAACGTGCGGCGTTTTTGACAGCTATTGCATTTTTTTTGCGCAACTCTTGTTATTATGCGGTCTTGGGAATTGTTCGCGCAGTTCCTGATTTTTTGAGTGATTAAGATGTCCCGGATTTTTATACAAGAGGACATCAGGACGGATTAAAAATGATTATAGATATGACCATCCTGCGCGCCATGGTTAACGATGTGGGAACGGAGATGTTTCCGGGGATCCGGGATGTCTATGTTCAGGAATCCACGGAAACCATTGAGCGTCTTCAGAAATCGCTGGCGTCCGGAGATTTTGAGACTCTGGCACGCGACATTCATACCCAGAAGTCGGTTCTGGAGACCTACGGTGCCGCCGACGCTCTGGAACAGGCTCTCAGTCTTGACAAAAAATGCAAGTCCGGGGTGGCTGTCGGAGACATGGATGCCGAAATCAGAAAATTCATAAGCACTCTGGCGGAAACCAGGGACGCCGTTTCCAGACTCACGGCGGAAGATCTTAAGGAATTCTGAGCATATGCAGATTGTTACTGCCGGTTCCATGCTTTCCGATGAAAGAGATGCCGTGGAGCATCTGGCCCGGGAAATTCTTAAGGACGGCCGGAAGCCGGCAGGGGTGTGTCTTTATTTTCAGAAATCGCTGTCTCCCGCCAGGCTCAGGACTGCCGCTCTGGAGTTCTTCCCGGGGATTCCCGTTGTTGGAATGAGTGTGAAAAACGGGGCTTTTGACAGGAATGTGCTCATCGGAAATTTAAATGCGGAATCCGCTCTTTCTGCCGGCGGAGTTTCCAGAAGCCGGTTTTCGGTAAACAGATTCAGGGAGCCGAAGGTATCCGGCAGCGGAGGCGTTATAGCTCTGGCCTTTTCCGGCGATGATGTATCACTGGGAAGCCTTGCCGGAATTTATGCCGGGGACAGTGGTATTGATTCCGAACGGGTGTTCAACGTAATATCCGAGAAAGCCGGATTATGCGGGGTGTTCCCGGATCTCATCATGTTTCACTGCACCGAGAATGCCCAGTTGCCTTTTGCGCATGCGCTGGCCGAATATATGGGTGATTCGGTACAGGTTGCCGGCGGAATGTTTGATATATCGGAAGGAGACGTGACGGTCTTCACCGAAGAGGGGATTCTGACCGGAAAAAGTCTTTATGTGATGACGTTTCTGTACACGGACTGCGATGTTCTGGTGACCGGCGAAAGCAGCTGTGAGCCGGAAGGTCATCACGGCGTGGTTACCGAGGCTTTCGGGGATGTCATTTCCGAAATTGACAATCAGCCGGCGGCAGACGTGCTTTTCAGGTGGCTGGACCGGGACAGTTCCTCCTGGAGTCCTGACAAGATCAATCAGGAGCTTTTCAAACTGCGCAGCCGGTGGACCATCGCCAGGCAGACTGCCGACATCAGGGGAACCGTACGCTTTAATATCACTTATCCGGTGCAGGTTAATCCGGATCGCTCCCTCAGAATCTCCAATATCTGGGAAAAAGGGATGCGGGTCTGTCTCATGTCCGTAAATTCCAATGACATTGTGCGGTATTTCGGCAGGGTGAGGTGTCCTTCGGACCGGGCAGTTCTGGGAGCTCTGCATTATATGTGCGACAGCTACTCCACGGGGGAACGGGAATCCGGATATGCAGACAGCGTCGTTTCCCAGGTCAGGGCCAGCGAGAACTTTCCGTTCGTTACAACCCCCCAGCACGGAGAGTTTGCCAAGGATATGGATAACATGGAATACATAATGTGCAATTACGTGATATCCTCGGTGTGGTTTCTGGAAAAGGACCTCGGTTAAAGGGAACTGCTTATGAATGGCGAGGAGTTTTTTTCCACATACTCTCTGGAAGAGCGGAACAAAATCCGTTTTCTGCTGCATGCCCTTTCCGAAGATCGGGAAACATGGCAGCATGCCTCCCAGAAAAGCCTGTTCGGGATGCTGAAGGATCTGGAACATGTTTTCGGGGAGGAGGAGCAGTACGAGGTGCTGATCCGCTCCATGCACACCTTTGTCAGTTTTAACGAGGTGGCGGTTCTTTCCAGGACGGAGGATTCCGCTGACTTTTCGGTAGTGTATGTTTCCGATCCTGCTCTTAAAAACATGGCCTGGACCAATTCTGCCGTCCTTCAAAAATGCTTCCGGGGCGGGATTCAGGTGCTTTATGACCCTGTCAGCTCCCCGGATTTCCGTAACGGGGATCCGGCATTCCGGGAGCTTTTCAGAAGCGCCATGCTGATTCCGCTCCTGCTTCATGATGAAAAGTTTCTGTTTGTCTGCCTGAGCAGAGAACGGTTCGCCATGAATCTCAGGAGTCGCCGGGATGTCACGGAGGTGCTTCCGGTATTTACCCAGGCCATGATTAATCTCCGGTACCGGAACCAGCTGGAGCAGATGGTGCGGGCCAGAACCAGATCTCTTCTGGATTATCAGGACAAGGTAAAAACCTTCCGAAGGCTGTCATATGAGATGTTATGGCAGACGGATGATCATTTCCGGCTTATTCATGTTTTTGCCGGTGACCATACCGAACTGATGCAGAATCAGTACAATGATCTGCCACCGTATCAGAGTCTGGTGGGAACCCGGCTTCTGGATCTTATCCGGTGGGATGTTCACGATTCCCCCAGGGATCTGAAAAAGAAAATCTACCACGACATTGCCGCCAATCACAATCTGATCGTGAATCTGGAGGTACCGAGCTCCTACAATGACCGGATTATCTGGGTGCTGGTAAACGGCGAACCCTACTACAATGCTGACGGCAGCTTTGCGGGCTACCGGGGCAACTTTCTCAATATCACCAAAAGCCACAGTCAGAATCAGATTCTGCGCAAGGCCAAGGAAAATGCCGAAAAGGCAAGCTCCGCCTCCACCCGTTATCTGGCGGAGATCTCCCATGAAATCAAAACCCCGTTGCAGGCCATCATGGGACTTATCGAGATCGTCGGCAGTTCCGAGAACATCACCGAGGAGCAGCGCGGCTATCTCAGGAGTGTGTCTCAGAGTGCTTCGGTGCTGCAGAATATTCTTCACGATGTGCTGGATTTTTCCCATATATCGTCCCAGACCATGATTATGGAGAAGAGCAAGTACAACATCAGAGACACCATAAGCTCGGTGGTGAGACAGATGGAGGGCCGGGCTCATGACAAGGGGCTTGAGCTTTCCCTGAAGTTCGGAGACAGTTTCCCGGTCATGGTGGTGGGAGATTCGCACCGGCTGTCCCAGATTTTTTACAACCTTATCAACAATGCCGTCAAATTTACCGCAAAGGGCGGGGTAAAGGTTCTGGCGGAGCGCTTTGAAAACCGGCTGAAGTTTTCCGTGCAGGATTCCGGTCCCGGAATTCCCAGGGCCAAGCTCAGGAATCTGTTTACTCCGTTCCAGCAGCTTGACGGCTCGATTTCCAGAAAGTACGGCGGATCCGGACTGGGGCTGGCCATTTCAAAACGGCTGGTGGAATGCATGGACGGCAAAATCGGCATAAAAACCGAGCTGGGAAAGGGGTCTACCTTCTGGTTTGAAATTCCGTGTCTGGTGGCCCGGAATGATCTTATCGGAGCCACTTCGGTCCGCAAGATCGGGAAGCTTTACGACGTTCATTTCAGTATCCTGCTGGTGGAGGATTCCCGCATCAACCAGTTTGTTCTAAAAACCATGCTGGAAAACCTGGGGCACAGTGTCAGAGTGGCTTCCAACGGAGAAGAGGCGGTGGCCGCGGTGCTTCAGGAGCCTCCGGAGCTTATCCTGATGGATATCCGGATGCCGGTGATGGACGGCATTCAGGCCACCAGAAAGATTCTTTCGTGCTATCGCAGCATGCCGATAGTGGCACTGACCGCCAACAGCTCAGACGAGGAGCGGCATGACTGCCATGTTGCCGGAATGATTGATCTGCTTTCAAAGCCGGTGAATTCCGAGACCCTGAAAAACAAGCTGCAGGATCTGTCGGAAATCATCATGGAGAAGAACCGGGAGCTCAGGGAGGAAATCCGGGAAAACCGGCTGGTGCATCACGGCAGCAATGATACCGGATCCGACGACGGGAGCGTGGGGAGCTTCTCCTCGTCAGCTGAGGAAAGCAACCTGGGGCTTATTGCCGATATTGTAAAGAAGAGCCACCGGGGCGACGGAACCGGAAATCAGCGCATCGAGACCATCGAATAGCTCGGAGAACAGCCCGGTATCCCGGGGTTTTTCCTGCCGTTTCCCGATGGAATCAGGTTCCGTTCCGCTGCCTGCTTAAGAGCATGTTTGTGTAGTTGCCCTTTAGCATCATCCTGAGCAGGGAAGCCGCTTCCTTAACAGGAATGGCGGTACAGGGCGTGTCTGACACCGGATCCTTTACGTTTTTGGTAATGACTGCCATAAAGCAGGACTTTTTAATCCGGATATCCAGCTTTTCCTGCTCCGCCCCCAGATCCGCAATGGCGGAGTTATTGCCTTCAAAATTGAAGTGAATTGCCCGGGGGCAGTTTTCCGGAAACAGGTTCATCAGGGCATGAAGCTTTGAAATGTCATGGTCTCCCGGATCCGTCTCTCCTGATGCCTGCTCTTCCGGATTCGCCCCGTTAAGCTTCAGAATATCTCCGCGTAATTTTGCGAAATTCGCATTTTTGAGAAGATCCGCCTGTATGAAGTCGCACAGGCAGTGTCCGGCCTTCAGGATCAGGGAAAGCTGGAGCGCCGCGGTGGCTCCCATGCCATGGCCGGCGCAGACGATGTTCCGGCAATCCTCACCCAGGATTTCCCTGATTCTTGCGGCCAGTTCGGGAATGACGCTTGCGCCGTTTCTGTCAAAGAACCAGCTTCCGCCATAGCCGTTCTTCCTGTCCGGAAAGGGCTCTGCCGCATAGATAACCGTATATTCGGTCAGTTCATCATGAAGCTTTTCCGCAAGATAACGGCTGTATCCCGGGAAATCCGCGATCCGGTTTCTTATCAGGCTGCCGTTTTCCGGAAGAACAATCACGGCTCCGTGCTTTCTGTTTTCCGGACGGAAAACCGCCAGTCTGAGATAATCCCCGGGGGCTGTGGCATCCGGATGCGGTTTTTCGGGGAATTTCGAAGCCCGGGGGAATGTCAGACTGAGACGAGAGTCCCGGTTTCCGGAGGCTCCGGTTATCGGAAACAGGAAATCGGAGACCGGATCCGCCGGAGTCAGGGCGATAAAGGCCAGCTCTGTCTCCCGGAAGTCTTCCGGAACCCGCAGCATTATGGAAAACAGGGCCGCGTTCCGGGGAATTCTGGCAACGATGTCGGAGTTGCATTTCTGAACCGAGCTTGCGATGTGCTGTCCTTGCCCGTCGTAGAAGATCAGTCCGGCCAGAATCTCCATGGCTCCGGATGCCGCAATATGCAACGGAAGATACTCCCCGATCCTGAAATCGCTGACGTTATGAATGATGTTCAGAGGGATATACTGTTTCTTTTCAATTTTGTTGGAGCTTCTGTTTCTGATGACAACTGCCGTTCTGCCGTCCTTTTTGGTCAGGGAAAGGTGATAAAGCCCGGTGTTGTGTTCGGAACGGAGATACTTAAAAAGAGTTTCCGGCAGGAGACAGTTCTGAAGGCCGCCCAGGAACCGTCCCGGAGCATGAATCCCGTGCGGTTTTTCCGGAGTATTCCGGTTTTTAAGAATTCTGCTGTTAAACCGGAGGTTCTTCTGCCGGGAGATATTCCTGAATTTCAGGGTTTCCGGAACATACACGGCTTTTGAGAGATCCTCGGTGTGCCTTATTTCAAATTTGCCGGAATCGATAAGAGACTTTAAATCACGGGAATCGATGATATCAAAATCCCGGCTCATTTTCCGGAGCAGCTTCCGGAAGCCCTCCAGCCTTTGGTCGTCCCGGTAGTATTCATAGCCCTCGCTGTCGCGGTACAGGAATGACCAGGAATGCATGAGCAGCACCACAAATTCATCCCGGGGGCTTATGCTGCAGGGAATGAAGGAGCCGAGTCCGGTTCTGTAGCGCACCAGGCTGCAGAGCGGGTACTGGTAGCGAATCCACCAGTTGTGTCGGGATCGGGGCGGGAAAATGCGCTCGGTTACCGGCACCTCGATAATGCCGTTTGACCACCTGAACGGATACTGTTCTCCCGCGGCATAGGGACACTGTCCCTCTGCCACTGAGGCCCGGGTGTTGTTGAAGGCCAGGGGAATCCCGCATTCCCGGAGCACCTCCGGAGTGAGAGAGTTCCACCGGAAGGAGCCGGCCCGGTAGGCGTTTAATTTTCTGCCCAGGACTCTTTCAAGCTCGCCTCCGAAGGTTTTTATCAGAAGCCGAAGCCGGTCCCGATCGCTTTCCAGGTACTGATTCAGCCATCTGGGGTTATTCTGAAGGCCCCGGGATTTCCAGAAGGTTTCCGGGAGGTATTCCGGATGCAGATGCAGCTCCACGTCCTGTCCGTTATCATTCAGCCAGCGGGCTACCTCCAGTACCTCGTCCTTGCGGTCCAGAGCGCCGCAGATATCCACGAAGAAGGTGATTTTGCCGTGAAATTCCCGGGCAATGTCCGCCATTTCCCTGACACCGGCAGTGCCGTTTTCATGTTCTCCCCACATGAGGCGCCGGACATGATCCTCTGTTGCCCGGTTTGGCAGGGCTTCGGTATCGTTGGTAATTATCAGGTATCTGTTCATATTATTTTCAAGCCTTGAATTTCCGGCAGTCCCGTCTTAATTTCCGCCTGTAATGCCGTTCCCGTTCCCGAAATTGAAGCCGTGCCTTTTAAAGTTGCTTATCATGGTTCTGGTAAGGGAGATTACGGTATCCGGTTCCGGAATCTCCTCCCGGGAAAGCCAGACAGCTTCGGCGAGCTCGTTTTCGTCGCGGATGATCCTGGTGTTGCCGTCAGCTTTGGCCATAAAGCCCATGAGCAGATTGCCGTCCAGTCCCCAGGGCTGGGACCCCGCATAGGTTAAATCCCTGATTCGGATACCGACCTCCTCCATGGCTTCCCGGGAGGCCGTCTGTTCCGGGGTTTCTCCGATTTCGCAGAAGCCGGCAATCAGAGCAGGTCCCCGGTACGGCCGATCCCGGTAACGGGTAATCAGAAGTCTGTCTCCGTCGGTAATGCCGACGATAACCGCCGGGGCGATGCGGGGGTATATTATATTCCCGCAGCGGGGGCAGAAGAGAGCTCTTTCGTTTTCGGAATGCGCGGTTTCGGCACCGCATTTTCCGCAGAACCGGTTAGTGATGTACCAGCTGTGGAGGTGCCAGGCTGTGAAGCCGGCAAAGCAGATAAGCCGGGGGTTTTCGGAACGGAGCGTCACAGTGCTCTGCCAGGAGAAACCCGGGATACCTAGCGCATCCGGATCCCCGGTATAAAGATAACAGGCCCGGCTGTCCGCGGAAAAAAGGTACAGAAGCTTCCCCTTGTCAAATGAAGAGACTTCGGGAAGCCTCAGCGGGACATCCTTTCCGTTCCCGCTGACAAGGATGTTCCGGTCACGGAAGGCCATTACCCAGTCTGAAGCCCGGGGCGGGCGTTTCAGGGAGAATTCGTTTCTGAAAACGTGGGGACCGATATCCTGCAGCATTTAACACCTCGTAATCAGGGAAAAAACGGAGAAATCAGAATTCCGACGGGATCAGCACCCGGCAAATCCGGGGCCGTCCGTAAAAACTCTGTTCTTCCGATATCTTAGCAGAGTTCGATGAAATTTTTAAAAATATCAAGGCCGTGTTCCGTAAGGACGGCTTCCGGATGGAACTGCACGCCGTAGATGCGTTTCCCGGAGATTTTCAGGGCCATGGGAATATGATCCGCGGTTTCCGCCGTGATTTCCACAGCCTCCGGAGGTCTGGCAACCATCAGGGAGTGGTATCTGGTGGCGCCGAAGCCCTGGCGGAATCCCTGAAAAAGCCTGAAGTCCGGTCTGAAGAAGATGTCCGAGTTTTTCCCGTGGCAGGGACAGGGGGCCCGGACAATTTCCGCCCCGAAGTACCGGGCGATGCACTGCATTCCGAGACAGATGCCGAGGATGGGCTTCCTGTCCTGATAACAGGCGATTACGTCCATGCTGATTCCGGAGTTTTCCGGGGAACCCCAGCCCGGAGAGATGATGATTCTGTCAAAATCCAGCTTCTTGACCTGTTCCGGGGTGAGCTCATCATTCTTAATGACCAGAGGAGAGACTCCGAGCATTCTGAGATACTGGACAATGTTGTAGGTAAAGGAGTCATAGTTGTCAATCAGAAGCATAGTTCCACCTCGAACATTCCCCGTACGGAATTGAGACAGTATACCGCGTCGGCATTTTTCAGATCCCGGGGGTACAGGGTTCTTTCCTGCAACACTCCCTCTTCTATGAGCTTCTGGCGCATGATTCCGTTAAGAAGTCCGGCGGATACGGGAGGCGTGAATATCCGGTCTCCTGTCCTGACGGCCACATTGGTAAAGGTTCCCTCGGTGATTTCATTTCTTTCGTTTGATAAACGACAGCTATGCCACCCACTGACGACAAACTTTTTGCCATTACTACTTGTTCCAGTCACGACAGCTTTTTGTGCCAATGTATCCCCGTTTTCAGGAGGCTTAACCTCACAGCCTAAAAACATTGCTGCTTTTCAAATTTTTCTTTCCCAACCCCCATCGTCCCTGATTTTATAAACATTTCCCCTTCTCTTCAATATCGTTCATTTTATTTTCATTCTGAAGTTCTTTTCAAAAGGAGATCTTCTGACAATTTTTTTTCATCGCTTATGAGGATTTATGAGTAGCATTATGAGTAGCGCCAGAGTAGCATTTGAGATTCTTCCGTATTAGGATCAAATAACATTCAAATCCTTATATTATCAGGGTTTGATCTTGTTTTTTTTATTAAAAAGGAACAGCGATTTTTATGCTCTGTGAGGAGCACCTGAGGTATTATGGGATCAGGCCTGAGACATGTTTTTCTTTTAAACTGAGTAACGCTACGGTAGCATTTTGGTAGTGCCTAAAGCCTTATAAAATAAGGAATTGAGTGTTTTTTATCGTTAATAACGAGTAGCATTTGAGTAGCATTTTGGCAATGCTACGGTAGCGCTACCGTAGTGTTTCAGGAGGGGAAGTAGTGCTTTCACCACTTATGACATAAGTCTTTATAAGACTTTTGTATTAAACTGCCTGTCGGTATGTATGAGTAGCGCCATTCAGCCTTTATAAAACAAGGGGTAGAGTGAGTTTTTTCTTTAAAACAGAGTAGCATTTGAGTAACGTGGAGTAGAGTAGCAAACGCTACTCATAAGGGTAAAAAAACACTGTTTAACCCTTATGTTAAGGCACTTTGCAATGTTACCGTAGCATTTGAGTAGCACTGACACAATGCTACTTATACCGACTGTTAAAAATGACTGCTAAGGCTTGATATACAAGGTTTAAACGGTGCTACTCAAAACGAGTAGCATGCTACTCATTTTTTTGTTTTTTCTTCAAAACGGAACGGAATTTACAGGTGTTACACACCTTCTAAGTCTTATATAATAAGGCCTTCATTGTATTGAGTAGCGTGCTACTCATTTTCCTGAATCTGGTGATTATGAACGCATCTTTTAATATTCACTGTCTTTTCAGTATAAAGTATAGACAGTCTTTTAAACGGTGTGTGTGTTTTGTATTCCAAAAAAGCCGGAATGATTCCGGCTTAACTATAGCATCTGTCATACCTGTAGCAAGATGTTATCCGGCAACCTGATTGGAGTCTTTCGATCCTGAGGTGCTGCCGGTATTCTTTACAGTCCTGAGAATGCCTGTCATCAGCTGTTCCATACGAGTATTAGCTTCCAGAAGTTCAGAGATTTGCTTTTCCATCACCTCAATCTTCTGATACATCATCTGGTATTCAGACACTTGCTTGCTCAGAGTTCTGATATCAAGCTTTTGTTTACTGATTACCTGTTGATTTTCGGAGATTTGCTGATTGCATTTGGAGATGGACTCATGCCAGATTTTCTCTGATTCCAGAATCCTTGTATTTGCCTTCTCTTCAATATTCTGACAAACATTGGCGATCATGCTCGTAAGATTGGCTGTAAACACCTTGCAAGCCTGTTCAGTCTGTTCCACGGGATAGGAGTTGATCAAGCCGTGAGAAGCCTTCACCGTTTCCATCAACTTTTTAATGGTGGAATTTGAGCAGGATAGTTTTTCATGAAGTTCCCTGTAGGTAGCCTTGCGTCCGGGATGACTTTCCTCAATTTCCCTGAGAGCTTTCTGAAACTGTTCAGGGGTAATGTTTTTCGTCTTCTTAGCAGGCATGATGGCTATCCCCGATACTGATACTGCCGCATCCCTTTTTAATCAATATGCTTCCATGCGAGTGAAGTTGGAGGCAAAACTGACAGGCTCGGTTACTAATGATTTGAGGAGTCAGCTGATTTCCACTATCATTGGCAGAGTCAGAATCATTTTCTGATAGCTTGCAAACGCAGCAAATCATTGGCCATAACGATTTTGCTGCGACTTTCTCATTTGTCCTGTTGGGCTTCATCATTCCCTCCCAGTATTTTTATGCCGCCGGCATTCATGCGGAATGATTTTCCTTTAAGCTTGATCTGCATGAACTTGGTACTGTCAGAGAACCTGTCAATTACGGTAATACCGGCTTCGGATTTTGCAAAGCATTCCACCATTCGGGGCATTGTTTTCTGAGAGATCAGAATGAGACCATGCTTATGATCCGCCAATTCATCAAGCAGACTCTTCAGACACCATGGCTCGTCATTCTGAAGCGCTGACAGGAAACAGTCATCCAGCATTACCAGATTGTGACCAGCAATATTTTTCAGGTATGTCTGATATTCTTGGAAGTTACTGCATTTAAACGCCAGCCCCTGGTTGATAAACATGCAATAATCCATAACCAGGACGGACAATCCGTTCAGACAGGCATATTGGCATAATGCACTGGCGAAGTCCGTTTTGCCGCAGCCGGACACCCCCGTAATCAGAAGACCACCACCCCTGATCCAATCCATGCCAATAAGAGACTCATACTCTGATTCGCTGATCTGATACCCCATCAGACGCTTCCTGATATCGGAAACATCAGCAGAACTTCTGAGACCGCTTTTTATAAGAAGCCTTTTGGCTTTGTTATTCCTGCGGGATGCCTCACAGCTTTTCAGAATCATATCCAGAAGATTCATGTTGGAGATTTTTCCAATAAGTCCCTTTTCATGAAGAGCCTGAAGCATTGCGGCAACTGTCGACATTCTCATTGCCCGGAACCTTTTGCTGAACTCCTGAATGGTTTCAGCGTTTGCCGGGATCATGCCAAGATCATCTGCCGAGGAGGGAACAGAAGTGGCAGGTTCTCCAATTCTGTCCAGAATATCCTCGATCGCAGCAGATATGTTTTTTTTACTCATTTGAAGTATCTCCTGTATTCTGCGGCAATTTCTTCTGAAGTGAGATGAGATTCTTTTACTGCCGGTAAGGAGAGATTTGCAGATGTACCGGAAGCAGGATTGTTTGCCATGCTTGCCAAAAATTGTTTTATGGCTTCCTGTTTTTCCGGCCAGCCAACACTGAGTTTGTACTCGATATCCAGATTGGTGATGCTTAGTGTTTTGGGTTTGAACAGCAGGAGCATCTGACAGACAAGGGACAAAATCCGAAGATCACTGTCACCACGGGCTATTGAATGCGCAATAATGGCAGAGAACTTACGGCTGTTAATTGTATTCACCTCTCTGTTTCCCCACATTATGTTAAACAGAGAGATGATGGCCTCCGGTGATTCATTGTGGGTTCTGAAATAATCCAGGAACCAACTCCTGTTTCGGGTGACACTCTTTTCAGCCGGAGATTTAAACCGATCATCCTTGTAACGAATGCCCTGAGACAATGGATTGATCTTGTATCGCACAATTTCTTTCATGTCTTGCTTGAGGAATACAATATATTGGCCATTCTCAATCTTTTGGATAATGTTAAGGCTTCGCTGCTCATTGCCGGCATGATAACGATTCCCTTTGTAATAAACATAGCCATCGGGAGGAACTGTGATTATATCCGTATCGCCAACACCGGGCAGAAATGCCGGCAAAGGCTTCAAAGCCTTTTTCTCATACTGTTCAAAAACGTAGGATCGGCTTAATCCGTCTGACTGTCTTGGTGTTATATTGAACGTTGCAACCTCCTGAAGAAGCTGTTCGTTCAGATGAGTATAATCACGGGCAGGCACGCCATTGACATACTCCTGAGCTGCAAAAAAGCTTTCCACAGAATAGTTATTTCTTTCATCTGATGCCTTATATTTCGGACTTCGACAGGGGGCCAAATCTCCAACAGTTCCCAGAGAATCAAGAAGATTCCTGACTTTGAAGAGCAGTTCCGTCCGGGTATTATTCTTTTTACTGCCATGAACAGTCAGTGCGGCGTCATTATCCATGCGAATTACCTCGGGTACACCGCCAAAGAATTTGCAGGCCTCCACTATGGAAGTCAGCCAGCTGTCTGTGGTACCGTCGGGAACTGCTCTGGCATACAGATACCCGGAATACTTCAGGGTGGCTGTAAAAACCTTCGCCTTGCGAATTACTTTGTCCGGAGAGATCCACTTCAGCTCATTTCCGACATAGTCAATTTCCATACACTGCCCGGGGTAAAAGGTAAGAGTACAACAACTGGCTTCCTTAACGTTGTCCGGGTGCTGACTGCTTTTGCAGTAATCGTGAAACCTGCGTTCAAAAGTCCTTAAGGACATTAACTGATCAGGCGTGGCATCTTTGTTATCTGCCAAATATATCCTCGTATAGGCTGACTTAATGTTATGCCTGATGTTGAAAGCATTAGGCTTATTCAGGTATTCCCAAACCTTCAGCATATCGGGTTCAATGAAATTGGAATTGACAGTCTTGCCAGAATCAGCAAAGAATTTCCGGGTTCTTTCTTCTTCAGGCATGACAACGACATCATCGAAGGAAATGCCGAGATCTTCAACCTGTCTGACAAAGGTATTGATTACATTCCTTGATATATTAAAACTGGTGGCAACCTGTCGATTAGACACGCCTTGATTAAGCTGGGAACATACAGCAACAATGTTCTCAGCAAGTTTTGTCAAATTTGACATAAAAACTCCTTATATTAAAGAAAAACGGCGCACAAAAACGCACGCATCACGCTTTAATATAGGAGTCGGGAAAGCTATTGAAAATATACGGTGGCACAAGTATTGTCGTCACGTATGACACAGGCTTGTCGTGGGGTGGCATTTAGTTGACGTTTATCATCTTTCGTTGGTGCGGATTTCCTCAAAATAATCGCGGGGAGCCGGGCTTCTTACGGTGGTTTTGTGATAGAGAAAGGGATTATGGGAATCTGTCTTTCCGGCAATTCTGACCCGGGGTTTAATTGCAGGATCCGGAAGCTTTCTTGTGGTCACTTTGAAGTGACCGTCCCTGAAGAGCTCGATGCGGGAAACCCGGTCTTCGGGAAAGTCAAAGGAATCAAGTTCGGGATTCCATGCAAAACCGAGTTCCCGTGCCGAATTTCTGAGGCGTGCCAGATGGCGCTCCCAATCCCCGGCTCCGGTTTCGATAAGAGAAAATCCGCTTTCCAGAAATCGGGTCTTGGCAAGGGTTTCCTCCCATTCGGCGGTGGCATTGGAGTCATAGGTAACGGCCCCTCCCGCATAATAACGGTAATCCTGTTCGTCATGCCGTTTCTGCAGGATTCTGATGGCAACGGAAAACACCGTTTCGTTTCCGTGCAGGTAACCGATGGCTCCGCAGTAGATTTCCCGATTCCAGGGTTCGAGTTCCGCGATCACCCTCATGGTTGACAGCTTGGGAGCTCCGGTGATGGAACCGCAGGGATGGAGCGCCCTGATAATCTCACAGAGAGACACGTCGTCTCTGAGCTCTGCCGAAATATCCGAGGTCATCTGGAACACGGTAGGGGGTGCTCCTCGATTTCAAAAAGCCGATCGGCCCTGACGGTACCGTCTTTGGCTATGATGCCAAGATCATTCCGGAGGAGATCCGTAATCATCAGATTTTCCGCACGGTTTTTGGGATCGTTCATGAGAAAGTTTCTGTTGCCGGTATCCTCTTCCGGGGTATTGCCGCGGCGGATGGTGCCTTTCATCGGCCGGGTCAGAATTTTGCGGCCGTCCAGTCTGAAGAACAGTTCGGGCGAAAATGACATCACGGTTTCGTGACGGTTCTGAATAAAGGCGTTATAGGGGGTTTTCTGCCGGGGCAGAAGCTGCCGGTAGAGCTCCTCTCCTGTCAGGCTGGATTTCAGAATTGAGGGGTAGGTATAGTTCACCTCGTAGGTTATGCCGTCACGGATGCGTTCCCGGATACAGTCGATGTTGCGGCAGTATTCCTCTCTACTGATGAGCGGGATGAGAAAGGAGCCGAAGGGCATGGTTCCCGAACCTCCGGCGGTATTCGGGAGATTCGGGGATGATCCGGAATACTCCTCCGGGAAATGTCCGGCAATTTCGCGGAAAGCCTCGAAATATATGAGAGGCATGCCGTTTCCGGCAGGTTTGGAAAGGTCGTACCGGATGTAGCCCGTAAGGTGGAATCCGGCATCCCGGAGGTGTTCCACCCGGTCAATTCCCTTTTTCACATCATCAGGACTAAAAACCTCGATAATCTCGGCGGGGTTATCAAAGACATTATCGGCGAATATCTGCATGCTGGCTTCTTCCATGGGTCTTGCGGAATCGGATTCCCGTTTGCGGGAGTGCCGGTATTTTACAACAATGAGGAAGAAAGGATATCGGGGCCGGGATGTTTTTAAAAACAGCGGATCCGAAGGAATGAGGGAGGTATCCCTCAGGAACGTCCGGCCGAAAATCTGCTCTCCCCGGGATTTTCTGGGGCACGGAATGATGAGCTGCGATCCCCAGGATGATTATCGCCAGAACCGGACATGAGATTATGCATCATGAAGGAACAGAAATTGCGGATATTTCAAGATGGTTTATTGGTTCGCAAAATTGATAGCTTTTCAATTTTGCGAAATATGAACAGTACCTCCGGTTAAGGTCCGGCAGAGGGTAACACTGTTGAGATTCGGCAGGCGATACCGGTACTGGTTATCCGGAAACATCCGGTTCTTTTTTTGGTCATGCCCGGAATCAAAAACTCCCGTCTAATGAATCCGAAGTGCCGTGGCCGGCCTCAATCCCGGAGGAGATGATTATGACTGCTGTCTGGAAAAAGCCGCTTTCGACGGAGATTCTGAATTCCATCTGTCAGAAGGGACTCTCCGTGGGGCTGGGAATATCCTTCTCCGCCTGCGGGGATGACCGGATGGAGGCCCGGCTGTCCGCGGAAAACAGATAAAGATGCTTTTCCCCGTCAAAGGAGGAGACTTCGGGAAGCCCCCCGGCGGGATATCCTTTCCGTTCCCGCTGACGAGAATGTTCCGATCCCGGAAGGCCATTACCCGGTCAGAAGCCCGGGGCGGGCGTTTCAGGGAGAATTCGTTTCTGAAAACATGGGGACCGCTAATTCTGCCGCATTTTAAAAACACCTTGCAATCAGGTAAAGAACCGGAGAAATCAGAATTCCGACGGGATCAGCACCCGGGAAATCCGGGGTGCCGTCCGTAAAAACTCTGTTCTTCCGATATCCTGGCAGAGTTCGATGAAATTTTTAAAAATATCAGGGCCGTGTTCCGTAAGGACCGTACGCCGTAAATGCTTTTTCCGGCAATTTTCAGAGCCATGGGTACATGATCCGCGGTTTCCGCCGTGATTTCCACAGCCTCCGAAGGTCTGACAACCATCAGGGAGTGGTATCTGGCGGCGCTGAAGTCCATGGCGGAATCCCTGAAACAGTCTGAAGTCCGGATTCAAGAAGATTTCCGAGTTTTCCGGTCCGGGAATTATCCGGCATCTTGCAGGCAACAGTTAGGTGACTGAGGTCTCTCCCGACCGGATTCCGGGGCTCCCAGGGAGAGACAGCTGCCGGAAGAATTGCTGTTGTTTCTCAAAATTTATAATTGTTTCAAAATGCGAAACGACATACAATGTGTCCGAGGTGATGAATAAAATGAAATTAATAGAACGAAATTATTATTTACAAAGACTTGCTGATGTTAAGAATATACCTGATATAAAAGTTATTACAGGGATTCGCAGGTGCGGAAAATCAAAATTAATGGATGCATTTTCATCAATAGTCGAACATGAGAAAAATTCTCATGTTGTGAGAATAAATCTGAATCAAAAGAAATATGAGAAACTTCTTAATGCAGATGCTCTGTATGACTACATTCATGCAAATTTTGATGAGAATTGCGTTAATTATCTTTTTATAGATGAAATTCAGTTATGCAAAGGGTTTGAAAGAGTCATTAATAGTATTTATGAGGAAGAACTCTATGATATTTATATAACCGGTTCAAATGCATTTTTGCTTTCAAGTGATTTGGCCACGCTGTTCGGAGGACGGGTTTGTGAAATCAGTCTCTATCCGTTTTCATTCAAGGAGTATCTGGACTATTTTGAGACAGAAGACCTGGATGCGGCCTTTGATAGCTACCTTAAAACCGGCGGAATGGCAGGCGCATATCTTTACAGAAAGGAGGAAGATGCAAAAAAATATATTTCCGGAATATTCAAGACAACGATTGTCAGGGATATTGTTACAAAATATCGGATAGAAAATGACAATCTGCTGATTATGATCAGTAACTTCCTCATGGATAATGTCGGAAGTGAAACATCCATAAGAAATGTGGCCAATAAACTTACTTCCAGTACATATAAAACCAATGATAAAACAGTGGGCTCCTATATTGATTATCTGTGTAAATCGTTTATGTTTTATCCTCTTCAGCGATATGATATAAAGGGGAAAAAATATCTGGAGTCTGATAAAAAATACTATCTGGCGGATTTGTCATTCAGATTTGCAGAATTAGGCACTAAAAGGTCTGATTATGGTCATCTGTATGAGAATATTGTCGCACTGGAGCTGCTAAGACGGGGATATGAAGTATATGTCGGAAAGCTGTACACCAAGGAAGTTGATTTTGTTGCTGTCAGAAATGGCCTGAAAACATATATTCAGGTATCAGATGATCTGTCAAATGAGGATACCTTTAAGAGAGAAATCTCTCCTTTGCTGTCGATCCGTGATGCGTTTCCCAAGATGATTATCGCCAGAACCAGGCATGAGATTATGCATCATGAAGGAATAGAAATTGCGGATATTTCAAGATGGCTTGTTGGTTCGCAAAATTGATAGCTTTTCAATTTTGCGAAATCTGAATAGTACCTCCGGGCTTAAGTTCCGGCAGAGGGTAACACTGCTGAGATTCGGCAGGCGATACCGGTACTGGTTATCCGGAAACATCCGGTTCTTTTTTTAGTCATGCCCGGAATCAAAAACTCCCGTATAATGAATCCTAAGCGCCGTGGCAGGCCTCAATCCCGGAGGAGATGATTATGACTGCTGTCTGGAAAAAGCCGCTTTCAACGGAGATTCTGAATTCCATCTGTCAGAAGGGACTCTCCGCGGGGCTGGGAATATCCTTCACCGCCTACGGGGATGACTGGATGGAGGCCCGGATGCCCGTGGATGACCGCACCCGGCAGCCGTACGGCTATCTGCACGGCGGTGCCACTGCGGCCCTGGCGGAAACCCTGGCATCGGTGGCCGGCAACTATGCCGCGGACGGGGAGCATTCCTGCATGGGCCTCAGTATCGAGGTGCATCATCTCAGAGCGGTGCGTTCCGGCTTTGTCATTGCCCGGGCCGAGCCCCGGCATCTGGGTGCGGGAACCCAGGTCTGGCTGGTCACGGTCAGAGACGAGACCGGACGTCTGATCGCGGAAGGTCATATGACTCTGGCCGTGCGGCGGCACATGAATCTTCCCCGGGAAGCTCCGGAGTCCCGATGACTGCTCCGGGTACCCCGCCTGCAAAGGAGACCCTGCTGGCCCGGCTGACCCGGGGCGAGCAGCTTTCCTTCGGTCAGCAGCTTAAAATGCTGCTCTTTCTCAGCGTACCTGCGGTGCTGGCTCAGATTTCCTCCACGGTGATGCAGTACATCGATGCCGCCATGGTGGGGCAGCTGGGAGCCGGAGATTCGGCCTCCATCGGGCTTGTGGCCAGCAGCACCTGGCTTTTCTACGGCCTTGCCATGGCAGCCGGGGTGGGTTTTTCCGTGCAGACCGCCCAGAAAATCGGAGCGGGATCCTTTGGCGAGGCCCGAAACATTGTGGGGCAGGGACTCCGGCTGACCTTTGTTTTCAGCATCGTCACGGGAGCGCTGGGAGCAGTCCTGAGCCCCTTTCTTCCGGAGATTCTGGGAGGCAATCCGGAAATTAACCTCAATGCCGCCTGGTATTTTCTGATTTTCGCACTTTTCTTTCCGGCAGTGCAGCTTAACGTGGCGGCCACGGGAATGATTCAGTCCTCGGGGAATATGGCTTTCCCGAGCTTTCTTCATATAGTCATGTGCGTTCTGGACGTGGTTTTCAATGCCGTGCTGATTTTTCCGGGACGGGACCTGGAACTGCCCTGGGGCCCCCTGCATCTTCCCGGAGCCGGTCTCGGGGTGGCGGGGGCCGCTCTGGGCACCGGACTTGCGGAGCTTGTTATTGCCGGAATTCTGCTTTTTTATCTTTTAAGAAAATCTCCCGTCCTCAAAAAGCATCCGGAGGAGCGAACGCGCTTCAGGTCCGGTAATCTGCGATCGGCGGTGCGTATCGCGGTTCCGGTGGCTTTGGAGCAGATGCTGATGAGCGGTGCGTATATCTCGTTTACAGTAATCGTGGCTCCCCTGGGAACCGTGGCGCTGGCTGCCAATTCCTTTGCCATCACGGCGGAGAGTCTCTGCTATATGCCGGGATACGGGATTGCGGTGGCCGCCACGGCCATTATCGGACAGGTGGCCGGAGCCGGCCTTTTTGACACGGCAAGAAGACTTGGCAGGATGTGCGTTGCCATGGGAATGCTGGTGATGGCCGTCATGGGGGCGCTTCTTTATATTCTGGCTCCGGTGATTATCGGAGTCATGTCCCCGGATCCGGAAATTCGCGAGCTGGGAACCCGGGTTCTCAGAATCGAGGCCTTTGCCGAACCCATGTTTGCGGTGGCCATTGTGGCTAACGGGGTGTTCCGCGGGGTGGGGGATACTCTGATTCCCAGTATTTTCAGCTTTGGCAGCATCTGGCTGGTCAGACTGCCTCTGGCAGCGCTTCTGTCCGGTGGCTTCGGTCTTCCCGGAGTATGGTTTGCCATGGCGTTTGAGCTCTGCGTGCGGGGAGTCCTGTTTCTCAGGAGACTTCTGGGAGACCGCTGGATCCGGAAATTCCGGGAGCAGGCATCCCCGGGAGGGAAAATAGCAGAGGAAGCTGCAGAGGAAGTGGCTGAGAAGGCTTCTGACAGCGTTTCGGAATCCATTCCGGATCCGCCTCCGGAAAATGTTCCGTCCTGATCCCTTCCGGGATCCGAACCGGACCTTTGCCGGCTCCCGGGATTTCAGCCCCGGGAAGGCGGATTGCGATCCGGGCTTTCCTTTTCTCCGGATGCATCCTCCGGGGAGCCGCAGTCTCCGATATTCCTGTCTAAAAGGTTTCTGAAGAAGGCACTCTTTTCGGCAAGCTTCTTTTCCTCCTCCTGAGCCGCCTTTCCCGGAAGCTTGTACACCATGTTCAGGGATGTCGGAGTGACTCCCACCAGAATTTCATCATCCCCCGCCTGTACCAGGAGAAGCTTGGTTTTCGGGCCGGTGGGCAGGACGGAAATCAGTCTGAGCCTGCTGTTTTTGGAATTTGGCACGAGCCGGGTCTTCTTAAGAAGCCAGGCCAGCACAAAAATAAACCCGATAACGAAGAAACAGCTCATGGTGAATTCCAGGAGGGAGGATCCGCCACGGGAGTTTTTGTCGGAAACTCCGTAATCGTGATCCTGTCCCGCGGTTCCCGAAAGCCGGAGTCCCGGAGAACCGGTGTCTTTGGAGGCGGGAGCGGCGGCAGGTGCCGTTACGGCCGATGCTTCCGGAAGGACAGCAGGCTTTTCGGGGGCAGAAACAGGAGACGCAGTTTCCGGATCCGGAGTTCCGGAAACATTTCCGGCATCTGCGGGCTTCGGGGGATCCCGGTACAGATCTCTTGCAGGATCGACGGAGTTTCCTGCCGGTGCCGGAACCGCTCCGGGATCCGGAAGTTCTGAAGCAGGAGCCAGGCCGGAGGCCAGAAAAGCGCCAAGGACAAGGACGGGAAGGATCTTCCGGAAAAGTCCGGAGGCGGTATGGAAGACAGGCATGCGGGGCTTCCTCATCTGTGTCAGAAAGCATCCGGGAAAGGCGTCAGGGCCATTCCGGGAGAGGCAGTCGCGACAGGGGTAACGGTGTCAGGCCGGATAAAAACAGCCCGGCCGGTTCTTCTGAAATTTTATCATTACGGAAGAACTCCTGCAAAAAATCGCGTTTTCCGGTTTTCCGATTATGAAGCGTGCGGAGATGCGGCTCTGATTTCCCGTACTCCGTTCTGTGCCTTTAACAGTACTTGTCTGCCGCGTTCCACAGCCGGCACAGTCTGTCGATGGCATATGTAAGGAGCCGGGCCTTTTCTCCCAGTGGCAGGGCATCAAAGGCTGCATTGGTTTCAATTATTTCCGTCGGCACCATGTTGCGATACATGTACCTGACACCGGGGCAGAGACGGTGCATCTCTTGCGATTTGTCATCCACGGTAAAGGTTACGGCCGGTTTTTCGGGATCACCGTAGCGATCCTGCGCCTTCAGATAGATAAACCGCTGGCTTTCTCTGTGAATCAAAACCGCTATCGGGGTGCTTTTGTCTGCCGGCCCGAAATAGTGTGAAATTGCAGAATCCGCATCATAGAAATCCCGGAGATCGCATTGTTTAAATACCTCCCGGGCCAGGCCCTTTTCGGTTCTTTCAGGTCTGTCAGTGCGGTCCAGGAGACATGAGATCGGAAGCTCCCGGTTCATCCAGTAGTCGTTTATCCAGGAAAAGGTGTTAAAGGCGTTCCGGGCCCGGTTTCCCAGAAGAAACTGCGGCGGCAGCGCAAAGTCGCTGCGCTCCATCATGCCGGTGCCTTCATAGATGCAGACAAACCGGAAGGTCCGCACATAGAGTCCGAACTCGTCGCAGAGGGATTCGGCATTGAATTCCTCATGGCTTTCCACGGCCGAAAGGCGGAATTTCCCGGGAACCGGTTCGGATTTGGCGGCATAATCCCGGAGAGCGTCAAGGAGTTTCCCGAAAAGCTTTGGCCAGGTTTCATAATCCACCAGAATTCCGTTCTTCACATTTATGAATTCGCTCTGTTTCATCTCAGTATCCTCGTGTAACATAACCGCTTATGAATGCCGGGGCCGCAGCACCACGGGGCTGTCCTCCCGGCTTCGGGAGACGGGGTCAGTAGCCCCAGGCCATCAGCTGGTCCTCCCACTCCAGCCAGTCCCGGTATTTATCGAGGGCATAGTTCAGAAGCCGGGACTTTTCCGCGAAGGGCAGAGCATCAAAGGCCGCATTGGATTCCAGAAGGTTATCCGCAGCCAAAAGGCCCCGGTTGATTTTGCCGTTATACCAGAGATGACAGCAGAGCCGCGGAATGCCATGAGGATTATTTGCCACGCTGAAAACCACGGTCGGCTTTTCGGGATCGCCGTGTCTGTCCGTTATTTTCAGGAAGGTAGTTTTTTCATCACAATCATAGTAATGATAAACGGCAGCCGCCCCTCTCTTTTCTTCCGGAATGTCGTGAAACCACCCAAGATTCTCCACATCCTTTAAGTTGTCCGGGGGACATTTTTGAAATGCCTGCCTCAGCTTTGCGATGTCGGAGCTTTGATTCCCGTAAAACAGGTTTGATACGGGAAGCTCCCGGTTCAGCCAGTATTCGTTCAGCCATTCATAACAACGGTCCATCTGGACCCGGTTATCAAAGAGACTGTCCGGCGGGAAGTCGATGTCTTCGTTTTCCATAATGCCTTCGCCCTCAAAGACCAGAACAAACCTGAAGTCCAGAACGTAGTTCGGCATGTCATCGCCCAGGTGCTTTTCATTGAATTCCTCATAGCTTTCCACGGCCGAAAGGCGGAATTTCCGGGGCGCGGGGGCGGCTTTGGCCTTGCCGGCATAGTCCCGGAGAGCAGCCAGCAGATCATTGAAAAGTAACGGGCTGGCCGAGTAAGTGATCAGGATGCCGTTTTTCACATTCTTGAATTCACACTCTTTCATTTCAGTATCCTCGCATTATGGTGACTTTGTGAATGCCGGGCCGGGGCAGCGCGCGGCGGGATTTCGGAAGAACCCGAAAGGGGAGGGATCCCGGGAAAGGAAAGCTGTTATCAGGACAGGCTTTCTGTCGGAGACCGGAAAGAACATCCGGTGCTTCAACAGTTAAAGTATATTAAATCAGTATAGTTAAAGTCAATATATTTTAAAAATATTATTCCGACTAAGCAGATTTTATGAGTTGCATCACCTTCTGATATCTGCGGTATAAAAATACTTTTTAAGCTCCGGAATTTCTGGCAGCCGTAATGCGCAGGACGGAGACTCCTGAAACTCAAAGCGGAAAAGGCGGCAGCAGCAGGAAGACCGGGGCGGCCCGTGAGATGCCGGGGAAACCCGGCATTCAGGAAAAGAGAATTAAAAAGGGAGTGGAAAATCAGCCGGCTTCAGAATTCCGGTTCGCGGTTTCTGATTTCCAGGAGTTCTCCGGAGATCTGCCAGTTCCAGGTGGCGGTGGTGGGCTCCAGGGGCTTCATGGTAATGCATTTGGCAGGACAGGCGGCAATGCACTTCTCGCAGCCCATGCAGAGAGCCGGATCCACCCAGTGCTTTTCCTTGAGTTTTCCTGAAATGGAATCATAGGGACAGATCTTGGAGCATTTCGTGCAGCCGATGCACCGGGACTGGTCGATAAGGGCCACCAGCTCCTCCGAGGCCCTGACACCCCGGGCCGGTACCGGAACATGCATGAGGTCCGCCAGGGATCGGGTGCAGGAATCTCCGCCGGGCGTGCAGAGGTTTACCGGAGCTTCGCCCCGGGCAATGGCCCCGGCGTATTCCCGACAGCCTATAAAGCCGCACTGGCCGCACTGGGCGCCGGGCAGGGCCTTTTCGAGCTCGTCAACCAGGGGATTCTGATTTTTGTCGGCGAACCTGGCGGCAAAAAAGCTCAGGCAGCCGCCGAGAGCAAAGGCCGCTCCTGAAAATATCGCAACAACAATTAGCAAGTGAAGCATGGGATCGGTATTCCTGATGCCGAAGGCAAAGGTGTCTCAGGCGCAAAAACGAAACGCCGGCAGGAAATCTGAGGCATCGGGATTATTCTGCCGGACAGCGCGGGTATTATACACTCCTTCGGCTGTTTTTACAGAGCGGCAGTATGAGGGAAGGGGGAACAGGTCCTTTCTGATAAAAATTAGCAGAAGTGCCGGATCCTCCGGAACCGGAGCCCGTCCATAAAAAAAGACCCCGGAGTCCGGGGCCTTTTCAGGGTTTCAGCGGGGTTCGCTATCAGGCTTTCTGCCCGTCAGAAGGCTCTTCCCGGGGAGCATTTTCTCCCTGAGCTTCCTGAGGAGTGCTTTCCGGAACGTTTGGTTCCTGAGCGGCACTTTCCGGGACACTATCTTCCTGAGGGATGTTTTCCGGCTGAGTCGCAGGAGTGTCCGTTGCCGGAGCAGCCTCCGGAGCTTCCTCTGCGGGAGTGGACTTCGGAGCTTCCTCTGCGGGAGTGGACTTCGGAGCTTCCTCCTCCGGTTCGGTCATGGGAACCTCATAAAGATTTCTGATGGCGCTGAATCCGGCGTGACCGGCATCCGGGGCGAATTCCGGAGCTTCGCGGCCGAAACTGGCCGGTGCCTCCGGAAGGTCGCAGGAGGCCGGTTCCGCTGCATCCGCATGGAACAGATTCCCGATGGTACTGAATCCGGCATGGCCGGCTTCCGGAGCAAAATCCGGAGTTTCGCGGCCACGGCTGGCCGGGGCTTCCGGAAGATCGCAGGAAGCAGGTTCCGTGGCGGCCACGCCGGAGAAGGTCACGTTGCCGATACAGCCGATCCTGTCGGGAGCCGTATATACAAACGGTTTGGCCTGCTTTTCCGGAACGGCGGTCTTTTCGGCGCTCTCGCGGACATTCGGGGTCTCCTGAGCCGGAGCGGAACTGTCGTGCCGCTTCTTCCGGGCAGGACGCCCGTCGGGAGCATTACGTCCCTTCTGGGTTTCGGAACGGTTCTTGCGTCCCCTGACCTGAACCTTTTCCTCGATTACCGGCCGTGAAGTCTTTTCGGAACCGTTCTCTTCGGTAAATCCCTCGTCCTGTCCCGCATTCCGGTACGGCTTCCGGGACTTCTGATTCTGGAATTCGGCGTCATGCGGGTTCCGGCGCTGCTGGCGCGGCTTCCCGTTCTGGGCGGCATCTCTGACACGGCCCCGGGTTGCCGGATCCGGACGCTTTCTGCTGTTGGTCCGGGTCCTGGGCTGGAGCTCCTTCGGGGATTCCGGGATGGTTTCCGGAGTCTCGCTGCCTCTGAAGAACCCGACAATGGTCCGCATCATCTTCTTGAAGATGCCCACGGACTCGGTGGAGTCGATCTTTTCGGCACGGGGCGCCGGCGGGGTCATCCCGGCCTGGATGGTGCTGAAGTCCACAGCCGGGATCATGGGGGCACTTCTCCGGACAGTGTGCCGGCTCACTGACTGATCCTGAGCCGCGGCCGGGAAGTTGCTGGGAGCGGGGGTGCCCTGTTCCTGGCGGCGCTTCATCAGCATGAAGGTGCTGGGGTTCTCATCCGCCTCGCCTTCCCGGGCGCGGGTGATCTCGAAGTGCGGAGTTTCCAGTCTTTCATCCGGAAGAATGTATACCCGGACGTCGTGCCTCTTCTCCACGGCCTGAACAGCATTGCGCTTCTCGTTGATAAGGAAGGCGGCCAGTTCCACCGGAACGCTGGCATATACAGATGCCGTGTTTTCCTTCATGGCCTCTTCCTCGATGATGCGGAGAATGGAGAGCGCCAGGGATCCGTTGTCACGGATGGCACCCTGTCCGCCGCAGCGGGGACAGACGTGAGAGGTGGACTCGCCTAGGGATGGACGGAGTCTCTGACGGGACATTTCCAGAAGTCCGAACCGGGAAATCTTGGCAAACTGAATCCGGGCCCGATCCTGTCTGGTGGCCTCCCGCATTCTGTTTTCGATTTCCCGCTGGTTTTTGACCGGGGTCATGTCGATAAAGTCGATGACGATAAGACCGCCCACGTCGCGAAGCCGGAGCTGTCTTGCGATTTCCTCGGCGGCCTCGATGTTGGTGAGCAGTGCCGTCTCCTCGATATCGCCGCCCTTGGTGGCCTTGGCCGAGTTGACGTCGATGGATGTCAGGGCCTCGGTGGGGTCGATGACGATGGAACCGCCGGAGGGCAGTTTCACCTCGCGGTGGTAGGCCGATTCGATTTGGGATTCAATCTGGAAGTGGTTGAAAAGCGGATCCTCGCCGTCATACATCCTGACCTTGTTTACAAAATCGGGACGCACAATGGTGACCTGCTTCAGAACATGCTCGTAGACTTCACGGTTGTCGATGAGAATTTCCCCGATGTCGGGACGGAGGTAATCGCGGATTGCCCGATGGACAATATTGCTTTCCTGATGGATCAGGAAAGGAGCCGGACGGCTCTCCGCGGCCATCTGAATCATTTCCCACTGCTTTACCAGGATCTGGAGATCCCAGTTGAGCTCCTCGGCGGTCTTGCCGACACCGGCCGTGCGGACGATAACCCCCATGCCGTCGGGAATGGTCAGGGAATTCAGAGCCTGTTTGAGCTCGATGCGATCATCTCCGTCAATGCGATGGGAAATTCCGCCGGCGTGCGGATTGTTCGGCATCAGAACAATATAGGAACCGGCAAGGGAAACGTAGGTGGTCAGAGCGGCGCCCTTGAGCCCGCGTTCCTCCTTTTCAATCTGAACGATGACTTCCTGACCTTCCCGGATGGCGTCCTTAAGACTCTGCCGGTCGGTGAAGGAGTATCCCGGCTGGAAGTACTCCCGGGCGATTTCCTTCAGGGGCAGAAAACCGTGCCGATCCACGCCGTAATCAACAAAAGCCGCCTCGAGGCTGGGCTCGATGCGGGTGATGATTCCCTTGTAGATGTTGGCTTTTTTCTGCTCGTGGCCGACAGCTTCGATATCCAGGTCATAGATCTTCTGGCCGTCAACAAGTGCAACACGCATCTCCTCTTCCTGAGTTGCGTTTATTAACATTCTTTTCATTAAAATGCTCAACTTATCGGTACAGCACTGCTTGAGCCCGCCGACCCGGAGCTTGCATGTCCGGCATTGCTGCCGCAAGTCTTACCCTGAGGCCGGGAGCGCAGTTGTGAGCACGATTGACATTCAGCTCAAACTGTACAGAAACAGGTAAAAAGCGAAAAGGGCGTCCTTTGCAAATGAGGATACCCTGCCATTAAAACAATAATAACAAAACCAGCTTCATGTTTTGCGATGCCTCATTTTCGGGAGGGCATCTCAGCCCAAACAAAAGCCGGATAATTATCACATGTTTTTGCCGAACTGACCACAGGTGCGCTTATAAAATCGTGCGCGTATTGAGATTTTGTCACGTTTTGTCGGGGGCTCTTCTTCTCCTGAAAATGTTTCGCCTGCCGGATATTTCCGCAGGGTTGCGGTTTTTTGGGATCGCGGTTTGATTCTGAGATTATTTTGTGCCGTTCGGCGGCTTTTTAGGATAAAAGGAATGTCCGAAGGGGCTTTTTCCGGAATAATGATGTGAAACCGGAACTGGATTCCCGGGCACGGCCGCAGTTCCGGGATGCCGGTTTTATGCGGCAGGCTGTTTTGTTGCGGATTTTATCAGGAGTTTATATGACCATCAGAATTTTCGGACATCCCCGGTGTCCCGACTGTGCATCTCTCAGGGCCAGCATTATGGCCAATGAGGGCCGGGTACCCTTTGAGGGCCATGATATCAGCCAGCTTCAGGATCTTCACGAGTTCATGGCGATCCGCGATGCCTCTCCGGCGTTTGATGCAGCCAGGAAAAACGGGGAGATCGGTATCCCCTGCATAGTCACCGAGGACGGCACGCCCCGGCTGGACTGGCGGGAGTATTTCCGGGAGCAGGGCTGGAAGGTAACCGAGGTTTCCGTTTCCGGTCCGGCCTGCAGCATTGACGGGAGCGGTTGCTGAAACCTCCGAGGTTTAACCCGGCGTTCCGGGGCGTTTTTTGTTATTTCTCTGATAGCGAGTATTTGTGGCAGGTCAGGCAATATGAAGTATCCTGATATTCAGGAAGCCCGATTTATTACCAGGCTGAACCGTTTTGCGGCCCGGGTGGAAATTGACGGGAATCCTGTGGATGTGCATGTCAAGAATACCGGACGCTGCCGGGAGCTCCTGGTTCCCGGAGCCCGGGTGTATCTTGTCAGATCCGAGGCGCCGTTAAGAAAAACCTCCTGGGATCTTGTAAGTGTGTTCCGGGATGAACGTCTCATGATTAACATGGACAGTCAGGCTCCGAACCTGGTGGCCGGTGAGTGGCTGGTTTCCCGGGGGTTTGACGAGGTCAGGCCGGAATATTCCTTCGGGAAGTCCCGGCTGGATTTCTTCATGCGCCGGGGGGAGCGGAACTATCTTATGGAGGTCAAGGGCTGCACCCTGGAGAAGGACGGCATAGGCTATTTCCCCGATGCCCCCACCGACCGCGGGGTGCGTCATATCCGGGAGCTTATCAGAGCCCGGGAGAGCGGCTACGATGCCACGCTCCTTTTTGTGATTCAGATTAACGGCGTTACGGAGGTGCGTCCCGACGGGGAGACACACCCGGAATTTGCCAGAGCCTGGGAGGATGCCGAAAGGGCGGGGGTGCGCATTGCCTTTCTCCGGTGTCAGGTAACCCCGGATTCCCTGACCTGCATCGGAGCTTCCGGGGAGTTCTGAGGTGCCGAGGCAGACAGCGGTCTGGTAATGTCTTTGCTCAGGATGTGTTTTCCGGTTTCTGTTTGTTACTGACCCCGGTCATTCCCCGGTTTTTTCTTTCCTCCGGCAGGACTTCTTCACATATTCCGCCACCAGAGTTCTCTTTATTTTCATTCCCTGATCCCATTCCGGATTCCAGGGAAGCCAGATTTTCGGGATCCGGATGCGATCCAGAAGCTTTTCCGCCTCTTTTTTGAAGTATTCCCGGGTTTCCGGAGAAAATTCCCTGCCCCGGGACCGGGGACTTCCGGGCATTTCGGAGTCCGTTTTCACCACGGCGGCAATGACTGACCCCCATTCCCGATCCGGCAGCGGGGCCACGACCGCCTCCCGGATCCCCGGGATACGGAGAAGCTCACGTTCAATGCCTTCCGGAACAATATTTTCTCCCCCGGAAATAAACATATTGTCCCGTCGTCCCAGTATTTTCAGGCCTGTCGGAGTTTTAGTCCCCAGATCCCCGGTGGCAAACCGGCCGTCCCGGAGGGGCAGGGGGACAATGTGGCCTCCGGCGCCGAGATATCCCGGAGTCAGGGACGGCCCCCGGATCAGCACCTCCCCTGTCCCCGGCTGTTCTCCCGTAACCTCATTCGAAATCCGGAAGTTCCAGCCCGGAAGGGGAACGCCGGAATAGTCGGCGGCAGTTCCCCGGAGCTCCCCCAGAAAGGCCAGGGAGGCCGTTTCGGTCATGGCGTAGGATACCAGGAGGCGCACTCCGGGATAAAGGCTCCGGAACTCCCGCACCGTTTCCGGAGCCAGGGGCGCTCCGCCGGCCAAAATCCATTTCAGGGTTCTCAGCTTTTCCCGGGCGGCTTTCGGATCCTGATTTCCGGCATCAATAAGCCGCACCAGCTGAGTCGGTACCAGTGAGATGGCGGTAATACCGTATCTGGCGATACCGTCCGGGAGCGCAAGCTCCTTTTCGGGAACCGTCATGGCGCATCCCGACTGAATAGCCCGGAAAATTACCGCCTGCCCGCCGGCATGATTAAGGGGGAGGCTCAGGGCGTAGCGATCCCCGTTTTCCAGGGAAAGAGCCCAGACGGCGTTTACGGCACTCGTTTGATGGTTTTTCAGGGTATGGACAATGAGCTTCGGATTTCCGGTGGATCCGGAACTCATTAGACAGTTGACCGGGGTGTCCGGAGCGTATTCCGAAACGGTATCCTGAAATTCCCCGGCGATGTCCCGGGGCGGCAGGATTTCCGCCAGGTGTCCGGGCTCCAGAATCCTTCCCGATACGAATTCCGAGAGTTCCCTGAGCCGGACCGGGCATTCCCGGGGAGAACAGGGGAGCACGATTTTGCCAAGATGCACGGCGGCGACAAAGGCCGCCAGATAGTCCGGATCCGCCCGGGCGGTCATGATGAGCGTACGTTCGGGGATTTCCCGGATGAAGGTCTGAAACCGGGCTGCTTCCATCATAAGATCCCTCCAGGACAGAATTCCGGAGGCGGTGATGAGCGCCGGGAGATTCGGGGTGAGCACCGCCCGCTTTCTTAAGGAGATTATGCCCCCGGCTGCGGCAGTCCGGGCTGGGAGATCCCCGGAAAACACGGCTTTTTCGTTTATCACGTTATTCCCGTCTATTCCATTCTGTCCGTTCATTCTGTCCGCATCGTTCATTCCAGTTCCTCCGTGAAGTCCCGGATAAAGGTTTCGCTTTCCCGGGCTCCGGGGGGAAAGTATTTCAGGGTATCGGTTCCCGATTCGGTATCGAGGAACGTTGCCAGTCTCCGGATCCAGCTGATGCCCGGGGGACTTTCAAAGGCGGAGGACAGTACCGGCCTGAGATTCCCGAGCTTCATAAAGCCTGGAGTCAGCGCCGGCTTTATTACCGGAACCGCCCGGTGTTTCCGGATTTCTCCCGGGATATCAGAGTCCCTGAATTTCGCGAAAAATTCCGGCCACAGCATGTCGAAACCGACGGGAACTCCGAGACCCAGACAGTCGTTCAGGGATGCCGTCGGATCCTCGAAGTACCCCAGATACCCCCCCAGGGCGGCTATATAGCGCCGGGCGGTTTCGGGGGAAAGGCTTTTGTTGCCGTCCGGGTTTATCAGGATCTGTCCCCGGAGCCTACGGGCTTCGCACGCCCCGATGATCTCCCGGATCAGGGCAATCTCACTGGTTTCGGGGAAAATTCCGGCCTTTATTTTAATGCCGGAGATTTTTCCCGGGAACAGCCGGGCTTCTTCGGAAATACTGTCCAGGAGTTTCGGCAGTGCGGCCAAAACTGCGTCAGGATTCCCGAAAAGACTCCGTACCGGAGGCTTTTCGGGAAGGGTGTTCAGGGGGGTGTTCAGCATGGCCGCGGCAAATCGGGCCTCGGGGGTTTTTAAATCGGGCTCCGGAATATCCGTCCCGGAATCCCGGCAGGAACGGAAAATTCCGAGATCCCGGAGGATATCCGCTTCCCGGGATGGGGAAAACCCGGGAAGCGGGGCAAATTCTCCCGGATCTCCGGATTCGGATATCAGGATACAGCCCCGGCGCTCCCGGATTTCGAAGCCGTTCTGGAGGAGCGGGGGATCCAGAGGAATCCGGTATTTCAGGATACGGCGGATTTTCATGAGAGAATCGTATCAGGGATTTCTGACAAAGCGGGAGAAGTCCGGGCGGCGCTTTTCGTTAAAGGCGTTCCGGCCCTCCTGTCCCTCCTCGGTCATGTAGAAAAGCATGGTGGCGTCTCCGGCCAGCTCCTGAAGTCCGGTCTGACCGTCGCAGTCCGCATTGAGAGCCGCCTTCATGCATCTCAGGGCTATTGGGCTGTTTCGGAGTATTTCGCGGCACCATCTTACGGTTTCCTTTTCCAGGTCCTTCAGGGGAACCACGGTATTCACCAGTCCCATTTCCAGAGCTTCGGCGGCATTGTACTGCCGGCACAGGAACCAGATTTCGCGGGCTTTCTTCTGTCCCACGATCCGGGCCATGTAGGAGGCTCCGAAGCCGCCGTCAAAGGATCCCACCCGAGGGCCGGTCTGTCCGAATACCGCATTGTCGGCGGCAATGGTGAGGTCGCATACGAGATGCAGCACATGGCCGCCCCCGATGGCATATCCGGCCACCATGGCGATTACCGGCTTGGGACAGGTGCGGATCTGGCGCTGGAGATCCAGGACGTTCAGATGATGCACTCCGGATTCGTCCTGATATCCGCCGTAATCTCCCCGCACCTTCTGGTCGCCGCCGGAGCAGAAGGCCAGATCACCGGCCCCGGTGAAGATTACCGTGCCTGTTTTGGGATCAAAGCGGGCATCCCGAAGAGCCTCTTCCATTTCCATGACAGTCCTGGGGCGGAAGGCGTTGCGCACCTCGGGACGGTTAATGGTTATTTTGGCGATGCCGTCCGGAGTCTTGTGGTAAAGAATGTCGGTAAAATTCATTTCCCGGGTCAGGTCCTGCCATTCGACCGGGGCGTAAAGAGAGGGATCTTCTTTAAGCATGGTATATTCCTTCAATGCTGAGAGCTTAGGTGATACCCGCTATTATACTCCTGTCCCCGGAAACTCCGGAGACATCTCCGGCCCCCTTCAGCGGGAATCCGGCCATGGAGATCAACAGGGAAGCCCGAAGGAAGGTCAGATACCGGAAAAAAAGTCCGGAATCAGGGCGGCGATCTTTTCCGGAAGCTCGTCATGAATGTTGTGTCCGGCTCCGGAAACCGTGACATGAGTGATACCGGGACTCCGAATACTCTGAAAGAGCGCTGTGTATTTCGGATCCCGGTCTCCGGAGAGAAGCAGCACCGGAACGGGGGGCCGTGAAAGGGCCGGAAGAAGCCAGGGCATGACTCCCGTGCTGAATCCCAGAAGCACTGATGCGGCTATGGATCCCTGAAGATTCCGGCGTTTTCGGAGCAGGTTTTCCCTGAGTGCGGGGGAGAGCCCGGCAAACACCGGCTGCCGGTACCAGAGATCCAGAAGCTCCGGAGAAAAATCTCTCTCGAATTTCCGGGCCAGCTCCGCGTCATGAAGATAGCGGCGGGATCTTTCTTCAGGATCCCGGATTCCTGTTCCGGCGCTTTCCAGAACAAGAGAGGTGACATTCGGCCAGTCCTTCCGGAATTCCCGGGGATCGGGAATGCCTCCGTCCGGAGTTTCCCCGAAAAGAGCATAAAGAGCCAGGCGTCCGCCCAGGGAGTAGCCATAGACGCATACCCGGGGGAAGCCGCAGCCACCGATGATTTCCCGGAGCTTCCGCCGGGCCTCCCGAAAACAGAAGTCCGGGGGGTGGGAGCCCCTGTCCGGCGGCGTTCCGGGCAGGAGAGCCTCGGGGAGAATTTCCAGGGATGGCACGGGAAGCCGTTTCCTGACCGCGTCAAATTCGCCGGGCACTCCCAGAAAACCGGCCAGGAAGATTACCGCGGTCTCCCGGGAAGAAGCACTGTCTCTGTTCATTGTTTTCCGGTCTCTGTTTTCGGGGCAATAAGTTTTTGGAGCAGATCCAGACCTTCTCCCTGCGGAAACGGAATTTCAATGATTTCCCCGGCAGGCTTGTCCCCGGAATGGTCGCTCCCGACCGGAGTTTTCAGGATCTCCCGGAGTTCCCGAATCCGGGTTACCCGGCGCCAGGGAATCCCGAACATGGCGGCCGCACGGGAAAAATCCGTATTCTGGGGATTTACAAAAAGGTCGTTTCGGACAGCAGGGGAGTTTATCGGGAATTTCATAAAGATGTTGCCGCCGTTGTTATTGAAGATAATAAGCCGAACCCGGTACTTCTTAAGGAGGGCGATGCCGGTAAGTCCGTAGAGGGCACTCATGTCTCCGATTACTGCCGTGATTCCGGAATCCGGAGATGTCCGGGAAAGTCCTGCGGCAGCGGCAATAAGTCCGTCGATTCCCGATACTCCGCGCAGGGAAAAGATGCGCATGCTGTTTTGCGGAAAGAGGAGGCAGTCCGCCAGCCGGGCCGGGAGACTGTTTCCGACCAGAAGCGGTGTATTAATCCGGGACAAAATGGCGGTTGCGGAAATCTCGGTAAGCCGGGCTTCTTCGGACAAATTTTCCGGGAGCGTCTTTTCTGCCATTTCCTCTGCCATTTCCTCCGCGATTTCCTTTGCAGCGGCGGCAATATTTTGATCCGGGTATGCCGGAGTCGAGACCGGGGAATAATCGGGGGAATGTCCGGAGGAGAACTCGGGGAACATTTGCGTGAGAGCCCGCGGTGTTATCCGGACTGTAAGTCCCGGACGGCTGGTGGCATTGATGCCGTCCCCGTATGCGGTTATGAAAATCACTTCTCCCGGAAAATCCCTGATAAAGGCCAGGATCTTTTTCGAGATGAAGCGGCCGCCGATGACGGCCATGCGCGGAAACTCCCGGAGTCTTTCGGTAAGCCCGGGGCTCCGGACGGTCAGGATATCGAAGGGAGGAAGAACGGACTGCCGGCCCCGGAGATTGCTTTGGATGTCGGCAAGCACCGGACAGCCGGAGCAGCCGAGAAAATCCGCCAGGATTTCCGCGTCATCCGGGTGTATCGCTCCAGCTGCCACCAGGGTTTTTCCGTCCCCGCTGAAAAATTCCCGGAGTTTTGCTGCAAAAGGAGCACCGGGAAAAATATCCGGGAAGTCGCTCCGTTTTCTGAACCCCGGAATTTCCCCGTCGGCAGGGAAGCCTTTCAGTGCGGTGAAGGGATCCTCATCTTCCTCCGGACGCCTAATATCCCCGTAAAGCGGTTCCCGGAGTTCAACGTTCAGGTGCAGCGGAATTCCGGAGAATGCGGCTTCGGAAAGAGCGGTAAGAATTTTCCGGCGGGCGGCGGCAGTCAGGGTGGCGTCGGAAAGCACCGGCACATGCATGAATCTGGCATAGCTGCCGTAGAGCCGATCCTGTTCACAGGTCTGGTTGGATCCGGTTTCCAGAAGCTCCCACGGCCGGTCGGCAGTTATCAGGATCAGGGGAATATGACTGTTTCTGGACTCCATAACCGCAGGCAGAAGGTTCCCGGCGGCAGTTCCGGAGGTGGTGATTACCGCCACCGGTTTTCGGTTTCCCAGTGCCATTCCCAGTGCCAGAAAGCCCAGATCTCTTTCATCGAAATGCACGTGCCAGCGCAGCGTTGGAAAGCGTTCCCGAAGGAGGGCAAAGGGAGCATTCCGGGATCCCGGAGCAATGCAGATATCCTGCACATCACAGTCGGAAAGCAGGGAAAGAATGCAGAAGGCGGTAAGAATGCTGTCAGGCATGGCAATAACCTCGTGTTCAGCAGGCGGAGAATACGGACGGGAGTGCGGCAATCCGCTCCGGGAGATCCTTCGGAAGATCGAGAGCGTTCAGGGCTGCCTGCATTTTAATCCCGGTTTCCCGCCATTCGCTTTCGGGAAGCGACTCCGGGAGAATTCCGGCGCCTCCGTAAAGAGTGATTCTCCGGGACTCCGCCAGGGCCGGGCGGAGCAGCACGGCCAGATTAAGTGAATCTCCGGAGTTATCCGGACCATCCCTTTTCAGAACCCCGCCGAGTCCGCCGTACAGAGATTCCGGGAAGATCCCCTCCTCTGAAAGAAACCGGAGTGCCTCCTCCCGGGGAAAACCCAGTACCGCCGGGGTGGGATGGAGCCGACGGGAAACATCCAGGGGGGAGATGCCCTCCCTGAGAATGCCTGAGATCGGGGTCTTCAGGTGCTCAATGTAGCCGAGACGCTTCAGGGTCAGGGATTCTGTACGGAGAGAGACGGTGCATTCCCGGAGTTCAGCTTCTATTTCCTTTGCTACAATGCTGTTTTCCAGAAGGTTCTTGCCGTCCCGGAGAAGCTCCTGCCCCCGTCCGGGAGGACAGGATCCCGCCAGGGCCTCGGTGCGGATTTCGCGTCCTGCGGCTTTTATGAGGGTTTCCGGAGTGAGGGAAAAAAACAGGGAGTCGTCCTGTCCCGACAGCATGGAGTAGAAATAGGATTCCCGGGACACCGGGGGCTTTCGGAGCTGTTTTGTGAGAAGTTTCCTGAAAATGCCGGAGACATCGGCAGGCTCCTGAAGGATGATCTCAGCCTTTCTGGAGATCACGATCTTTCGAAGATCGGTGTTTCGCATGTTATCCCGGGCCCGGAAAACAATATCCCGGAATGTCGGGTAGTCCGGGGTCATTAAAAGACTGCCGGAACGGAGCGGATTTCCGGATTCCGGAAATTCCGGTTCTTCCCGGAGGGCCTTCAGAAATTCCTCCCGGAGGTGCCCCGGGCATTCCGGAGAAAAGGAGAGATTTACGGAGGCGGCGGAGGATTCCGAAATCTCCAGAAGAATATCCGGTCTGAAAAGGGAAATGTCCGCCGGACAGGAAAATGGCGCCTCCGCAAAATAAAACTCCCGGGAGTCGGTAACAGCGGAGACATTTTCCTTCCTTCCGGAATCCCGGGAACGGAAGAAACCCAGAAAGAGTCCGTCACCGGGAGCCGAAAAGGCCCGAATGGTTCTTTTCGGAAAAGATTTTCGGAGGCTCTCTCCCGGGAGAATTCGCATGATGCGGGGAAGGGCTTCCGGTGAAAGTTCCATGTCTCCCGTGGAGTTTGCTCCGGAAATGCCGGTTGGCTCCGGTTCCGGGCTTTGAAAAAAGGAATCCATGCCTCAAATCTCTTTCTGTTTGTTCCGGGACATCCGGAATGATTCCGGACAGCGGAAGGGGGACGGGCGGAGAACACCGGGAAACGGTTCAAAACCGGTGAAGGCCTCTGGTACCAGGGGATCCGCAATGTCGATTATAGCTTTTCGGGAAAGGGATTTCAATTTGGGAGACCGGGAGGTCCGCGGCCTCACGGATTCCGGCAGAAAAGGGCGGAGAGCGGACGTGGCAGAGGAGCGGGATGACCGGGAGGAGATGAAGGGAGGCCGGAAAAAAAGAAGAACAGAGAAAAAAGAACAGAGAAAGAAGGGAAGGGGACTTCGCTTACATAATTGAGGTTTTAATCTTATGGTTGTTTGGACAAAGTTACTAACCACATAACTGGCAGAATTATACCTCCTGTACGGACGGTCTCTCAGAGATCGTCCTCGTGAGATTAGTGCATCATTCAGCATCTTGAACACTGTGCATTTTTTAACCATTTGCAGGAGCTTTGAGGGGGAGAACAGTAACGGCTTTTATGAAAACTTACCTTACATGGTTGTCAGGAAACAGAAAATGTCGATTATCCCGTTAATCTTTAAATCAGAGGACCGTTCGGGTTCCCCTCCTCCTCATCTCCATTTCCACTGCATTCGATTACTGAAGGCCTTTGGCGTTTTGATTTGCGGCAAAATTCCTCCAGTATTCAACTTCGGAATTCATAAATTCCCAGAAGTTATCGGCAATTTTTTTCATGGTGCCTTTGGGTCTGTGCGCATTGCAGGAATATACGATTCCGGTGGTGCTGCTTTGGATAAATATGGGAAGGTCGGTCTCGAAACTGCCGATACAGTAGCAGTCCTGAGGAAAATCAAGATCCAGCTCCTTGCTGTTATTATGATGAATAACGGTCATTTCTGCCGTGTCTCTCAGATCGTACTGAACGTAGCAGTCCCCCCGAACTTCAAATGAACGATAATGCTTCACAAACTCCCGGTAGTCCTTAAAAAGGGGAGTGCCCATAATTTCTTCCATTTCACGGATTTCCTCTTCGGTATGGCCGTTATCAGAAATAACATCAAAAACAACATCAATATTATTAGGTTTTGTGCTTAACATGATTTCCCTGAGGGTATTTTCCAGCTCTTCATATGTTGTGATCATATTGATCTCCTT